>JARVJW010000100.1 GCA_029775955.1 Nitrososphaeria archaeon
CCCATATAGCTATATTGATAATGCGAAATTTTGCACCTTCATATAATGTTTGTTAAGAAATATAATTAATAGACCATAGGCACAATTAAATTTTACCAATTTAACAAATATATCTGGCATTGCAAATAATGGCACATTATGATATTTCATGAGTATAATAATCTGTCGAGGAGTCCGAAAACAAGTCCTTTAGTGGACTTGATTTCGCCTATAAGAAGGTTGAATCCAGATACGATGAATTTGAGCGCATCAGGCTATCCAAGAGGACGCTGGAAGGCTGTTCATACACTATAGAGTACATAACCTCCTCCTGACCTCCTATTTGTTCAGACCAGAGCACTGTGCTTAATGGCATATGCAAGCTTGAACCTGTGGTAAAGGAGGTCCTCCTGAAAAGCTATAGGATGGCGCAGGCGCCCGAGGAGGTCGAGGAGAACTCCAAGGCGTTCATAGATGCCACGGAGATACCAAGGCTGGGGGCAAAGCCATTGGAAAGAGGCATGCAAAGTGAACAATAAGTGGACTAAATCCATAGGGCGCAGCATGCTATGGGCACGATTATGATGTATTTAAGAGTCACCTGAGCTGCCTGCAGGATGACGCTGACCTAGTGTATGAAGGAGGGTTTTCCTGAGCTCAGTCCCCAAATAAAGGTCAAGAAGCTCACACGGGTATACATCAGGCGACTAGCGAAGATCAGGATAATTGTAAAGCATACCTTCTCAAGGATAATTGGCGAAGAGTTCAGGAACAGGCTGAAGAACTATGATGTGATGACAAATATAATATTGGGCTTGAGGATAATGGGCGCATAGGGAAGGAAGCACTGACATATTGATCCAATAATAATTGTGCCTAAGGTCTAGTATACATCTTCTGCGTGCAGTAACAATAAGGCTATTTTCATTTGTTACGTAACGTGAACGGAGGATTTCTAATTGTCATAACCCATAGCTGAGAGGTTTTCCAGTTTATGATCCAATCTTCCTAAAGCCCTTTTGGGTTAATTTTAGCATGAGGATTTTAAATATGATTTAAAGGGCAGTTTCATGGCAATTGAAATACATGTTTCATCTGACGTGCTTTCTGTGAATCTGCTTCGTGAAAGCATGATAGAAGATGCTATAATTATTTAAAAAGACCTATAAATAATCAGTAAAAAGATAATTTGAGTTTGGTGTCAACTAAAAATTTTAAGGAAAAGGTAATGGCTGGTGAAAGAACCGCTGTAAAATTAAGGCAAATAATGCAGGATATTAGCTCTAAGGACACCCTTTTAGTAGTTGAAGGTAAGAACGATTATGTTGCTGTAAGAGAACTCGGCTATACAGGCGCAGTATTTGAAATGTGTGGCTCTGGAGGTGGAACCAAGAACCTAGCTGTTTTGGCTCAGAATTACAAGAACCTTGTTATATTACTTGACAGTGACAAAAGGGGAGAAAGGCTTGAACAAACTGTAAAAACGAAAATGGCTTATGCAGGCATTAATTTTGATTATTACACACGCATAAAGATAAAATCTATAACCGGTGGGATCTCACATGTAGAAGATTTAATTAAATTTGTGGGTTACCTAAATTGGCATCAAGGTAATCCTTTACAATAGAAAGGAGAGTACGATTAACTTCTTGAGGTGATCCATTTGCATCCACATATACTATAGTTCCATACTTATAAGATGACCTCAATTTCAGATAGTTTTCCATTACCTGATTTAACATCCTTGTGTTTTCATAATAATCCCCTTTACCATTCATCCTTCTTAAAACCTCTGATAAATTAACATCAAGCACAAATGTAACATCCTGTTTTACAATATTTCTTTCAGTTGTAAGAATAGCATCAACATTTACTCCCTGCACTGCTTGATATACGATATTGCTTTCAGTCCACCTTTTAGCTAACACAATCCCACCATTCGAAAGCCAGTTGGCTATTTTTTGATTGTGCTGAGCTCTGTCAAGCACCCACAGTATCCAGGCATCTTCCCTATTTAGAGATCCGGAATTCAGATACCACTTAACCATACTGCCTAAAATGGTATCATATGAAGGCTGGATTATATCCATGACACTGTACCCGTGCTCCTTGAGAAATGCTGAGATAGGTTTTATATTTTCACCTCCTTTGAAAGCCTGCGTTTCTTTTCCTGATTTATCAATTCCTGAAATTACGATAAAAATACCCTTTCTTCTGAATTCAATCTTAGTGTTCAGCGTATTCACAGCCCATTCTATTTGGGCAGCATATAATAATGGAATGCCGTTTTCCATTAATTCCTGTTTATTTACTTTTTTCCCTTCCATAATCCTTGATTTTATAAGCTCTATTGAGTTGCTTATCCATTCCATCACTTATCATCTATTTTAATAATGCCATTTTTGCCATCAAATATTGCAATTTTTAATTTATACTTTAACAATTTATCTGTTTCAACCTGATCAATAAGTGGTATTTTAGTTACCGCACATCCACTTGCGAGGCTTGCATCAGCCCTCTGCACTGCTATTGCAGCAGGCATAGTATTCAACTTTTTCATTCTATATATTATGTATGGGGCCACTGTGCTGCCAACCATGTAAGGGAATGCTAAGATTTTTCCTGCTATCCTAATGTTCAGTAAATCTGTGTCCCCGGCAACAATTTCTCCTCTTACAGGGTCAACCATACCCAGGAAGGAAATTGGTTTCGTTGATATTACCAGTTCACCCCTGGCCTTACCTGGCACCAGAGAATTCCCTCTAATAGTTATCATTTTTTCACCTCGGGAATTTTGGCTCGTTTATATTTTTCCCTGTCACTATCTAACGGTATTGTTGCATCAATCCCTACTTTGTCAGTTAACAATTTGCTCTGATTACTTGAAGGATCGAGGCTTGAACCCTTAGTGTTGTGAATTACTAACAGACCACGTGAGGCTTGAAACCTTGTTGCTATTGCAAATTCAACATCATTCATATTTTCAGGGTCAATATCATCATCAACAACTATAACCATCTTAAGTGATGGATGAGCTGCAAATGCTGCTATCATAGCATTTACAGGTTCACCTTCCAGTTTTTTAGATATTTGAACAACGGCATGGAGCCACTTACTTCCGCCCTCGGTTAGGAAAACCCTTTTTATTGAAGGCACAATATCTTTAAGGGCTTTATTCATCTTCGATTCAACTGGGAAACCCATTAGCCATTTATGTTCAGCCCCGCTGGGCAATATATCCCAGAAAATTGGATTTTCTTTAGAATATATATGTTCAACGTTTAAAACAGGTTGTTTTCTTGTAAAATCATAGTTGCCTAGTATTTCCGTCATCATATCCATTTCACTATCTTTTATGCTGATTTTACCCTCTATTATATATTCAGCATTAGGCACAGGTAAGCCATATTTCGGGCTTTTCATAATATCTAAATTTCCACCTAAAATTGAATTTGCTATTTCTAATTCAAAGTTTCCATATGGTGCCTGATATGCCGCTGAAAATTCTACTGCAGGGTGAACACCAATGGCTACTGCCACTGGCAGGTCCTTGGACAGTTGTTTACTTGCAAGGTAAAAGGAATGGAGGTGCCTTCCTTCAACCATTCTTATTACTCCCCTGTTATTGTCAATGACCCTTATCCTGTGCACAGAGGCATTAAGAGCTTGATCTGTAGGATTTTGTGAAATTACGATACTGGAAGTAATATATGGGCCCAAGTCCTTTTCGAAGTGCTTTATCACTGGGATTTTATTCAGAGAGTGCATTGTTTCATATCCCTGAAACTTTTTAACTGAAAATTGCATTGGTTTACTTACTGCATCAATAAATTTATTGTGAATATAATCAATCTTGCATCCAAATGCAAGTGAAACCTTTTCACTGCTATTTACCAAATTGGATACCACTTTAGTACCAGTTTCCTTGGCTGATACAATTATAGAATTATCAGTTGCTTTCTCTAAACCTGCTATCTGGTAATTCACAGATGCCTCTCCTAGGTCTACAAGTAATTTGTTCGAAGTCAAAACATTTAAGAACTCTCTAAGGCTCACGCCTTTAATTACCTGCTTTTATTATAAATAGGTTAGGGCGATGTTTTAGATGCTTTTATAACGCTATATGAAGTTACTCTAAAGCTCCTTTTACCATTTCCCTGAACGCCTATTGCAGTTGCCTTTTGCCCAATTGCAAGCATCGATACTAAATTAAATACATGTTTATCAATTATAAGTTTTCCCTCTCCAGAATCATCACCAATGAGCATCTCATAATACTCATTATCCTTAAGCACTGGATCAGAAAGCACTATGAAGTCAATTTTTACAAGCCCCTGCGCAGATTCTGTAATTCTAGTGGTTTTTATGTTCGCAATTTCCCCCTTAATTTGATCATAATCGTATATTTTAAAGTTAGGGTATTTCATTTGAAATTTTTTTGCAATAATTACATTTTCAGTTGGTGGTAAATCAAATTCCAGTTCTACCATCTCACTTGAACCATTAATTGCAATAAAGTGCTTATCTTTGCCATCAATTAATGTAAACTTGGGTCCCACCTTATATATTATCGTGGAATCATCACCTGAAAGCTCAGTCCCATAATTGTTCTTTTTTACCACCAGAGGTCCTATTACTAGTTCATGACCCTCATATATTTCCAAGTCATTTTTATTCCATATCACTGTCCTTACCCTTTGCTCTCCAACTTTCAGAAAAAAAGCTAACCCTTTGCCATCGCTTCCATCCTTTTTTTTAAAGTTTATAACCCTCATTGGCCCTTCAACAGTTCCTCTGTATACACCTGGCCCACTTGACCTGATCTCGCTGCATGCAGATTCTATATTTTTTATGTCAGATTTTTTTATAATTTCACTCTTATCATTTAGATGCAACTCAAAAATACCCTCTAAAGTTTCTTTGATGATTGCCTTTTTGATTACAATTCCCTGGCCTGTTTTTAATCCTTCAAATGCATTTTTGTCGTTTCCCCACAGGACCCCCCTTATGACGTTATTGCTGTCAAAAACGTAAAAGACAACCCTGTTAGGCAGTTTTACTGATGACAGGTAATAACATTCAATGTCTGCAATCTTGTGGCCAAAGTCGATTTCCCCAATTGTTAGGCTCTGCTTCTGCTCAATTTTTATGCCAAGCTCATTGAGTATTAGGTATATTGCACCTAGATCGGTAAGAAAGCCTGCTCCAATTTCGCTTTTTTTTATTTTTATTAACTCTTTAATATATGATTCTGAAAGGTCGCTACGTTGGGTTATTATCTGTTTAATAATACTTTCAAGCTTATTATTAGGCTGATCCATTATTAACCCTTGATTGTTTGAAGATACCTTAAGGCATCAAGTGAGGCTTTTGCCCCCATTCCAGCTGCAGTAATTGCTTGCCTGTATAGGTGATCTGCTACATCACCAGCTGCAAACACTCCATCAAGGCTGGTTCTTGTTTCTCCATAAAGCTTAATGTATTTTTCAGCTGTTAATTCCACTTGGTCTTCAACTAAAGAAGTGTTTGGGATATGCCCGATATCAACAAAAACTGCTGAGCAATTAAGCGTATTTTCGTGCCTGTCAATTTTATTTACCACCTTTACGGCTTCCACTTTTTTTTCACCAATAATATCTGAAATAACACTGTTCCAAACAAATTTAATATTTGGTATTGAAAATGCCTGTTTTTGCAATATTGCCTGTGCCCTGAGCTTATCCCTCCTGTGCACAACCGTGACCGTTTTTGCAATTTTTGAAAGGTAAATTGAATCTTCAATTGCTGTATCACCTCCCCCTATTACGACAACGTCTGTGTTCTTGAAGAAAGCACCATCACATACCGCACAGTATGACACCCCCTTACCCTTTAATTTTTGTTCTGAGGGCATATTTAGTTCCCTGGCAGAAGCACCAGTTGCAAGTATAATTGAATCTGTAATATAGGTTGTATCCTCTACATGCACTTTAAATGGCCTTTCTTTAAGGTTAATCTTTGTAACATCTTTATCTATTATTTTTAACCCGAGCCTTTCAACCTGTTCCCTCATTCTTTTCATAAGTTCAGGTCCTAGAATTGGTTCTGGGAAGCCAGGATAATTTTCAACTTCAGTAGTAAGCATTAATTGCCCCCCTGAAGAATACCCTCCTATCAATATTGCATCTGCTCCACCTCTGATTGCATAAATTCCAGCAGTAAGACCTGCAGGCCCACTACCCACAATTATAATTTCATGCTTTTCCTGTTCAGATTCATCTTTGGGAATTGAAAACATAGTCATGCAGATACCTGCTCCATAAGAAATAATAAGCGTTTTGGAGATTTGGGGTGTAGGACACTATTCTAACATTATTTACCATAATAAAGAAACATAACGTTATTCGCTATATAGAGACGAACTTCCCGGTTTATATGCATTAGCAGGCTGCACAGAGACGATATCCAGAGATCAATGAATATATCAGTAAATTGGGCCATCAAAAAAAGGAATTGGAGGACTCCGGAGAAGCAATGGAAATGCTCAGCTTTCTGGTGCATAAAGCTGTCAGCATAATCCAGATAGAGCGGGCCATTCTCATTAGGAGAGGGTCAAGCTTCTCCTGATCAAGCAGCTTGGTCAAACAGGATATGCTGGCAATGCAATGCTGCATGCAAAGTTTCCTGCAAGACAATTGAGAGGCTGTACTCAGGTAATGATAGCTATTTACAACCTGCATGTCATGCTATTAAGAAGGAAATCATAGCATCTAATACATGATGGGACAGGCTACTCCCTGACCATCAACTATTGTATGCTAAGAAGCTTAAGGATATGGCAAAGGCCAATAAGAAAAAAGGCAGCTCTTTGTCCACATCTTTGTCATAATTGACCTGAAGGATGTACATCTTGTTCAAATCAGAAATGAATACCTTTGACAGGGTAATGGTTATCTCACATAGATGTTGACATATTTGCGGGAAGGTGTACATAATCCCAAATTCAATGTTAAATGGTTCCCAGAAGTGGGACACTATCAAAGAGTTTGTAACTAAATAAAATACCATGAACAATATCATCAGAAGAGCAATTCCGACGCTTTGCTGCAGAAGATACTGGTTTGCCCAGAGGCGTGATGACAGAATTGAATACTATGCACCGGTTCACAATCTATTCAACTTGGTAACCATGCAATAATAGTGTCCCACACCCGGGGATTTGATTACAAGGGCTTCGTTATATTAGGCCAGTTTTTTGTAAACTAGGTAAGCATGGTGAATGTAAGGTTAAATCGTTTGATAATCAGCACAAAACACGCAACAAAGCATAGTTGAATGTTTTGTTGCATTAATTGTACCAGATGATCGAATTTATTTGATAATTTATTTATTAATGCCAAAAATTTACATACCTTGGCAGATATGGATTGAAAAGAATATAATGAAAGGCTTGTCAATGAGCCATTTGATATATTTGTTAATGCTGACCTCCTGATTAACCAAGCTGAGCAGCTGAAGAGGATGAATGAAGGAAAGAGGGGAAAGCCCTATGCCTACTCTGATGCACTGATGCTACTGGCCGTAAAGGAGT
>JARVJW010000101.1 GCA_029775955.1 Nitrososphaeria archaeon
TCCAACAACGCCCGCTTGGATAGTCAGCTTCATATCAAACTTCAATTACTCAAAGCTGTTTAAAAAGTTTATCACAATTCATCCCCACGCTTACGCATGGGGTCTTCTTGCGAGGACCTGATAAAAAGGTAAATAATTGCTGTAGCTAACAAGATGCTGAAGATAATATGGTTCATGCTAACTAGAAAGGAGTAGTACGAATCAGCTGACAGATGTATACCAAAAAGCTTAACAGGATAGCATTTTGCTGACAAAGGGTTAGGGCAACCTATGGGGTGTTTATCATGAGTGTGCTAAAATATAAATAATTATTGATAATTAATTGTCTAAAATCCAAGAAAATATTATTCTAGATATCACCCGTTTTCATCAAGTTCATTTTTTTACAGTTAATTCAATAATTTTAACTGCCCCACTTATAATTCTAATAATTATAACAATTGGTATGATTGTAAAGTTAAGGATTTTCGGAATGAAGTGCGAAGATTGTGTAAGGACCGTTGAATATGGCCTCAAAGCTTCAGAGGGGGTGAAGGATGTTTACATATCACTCAAGGAGGGGGTTGGCACAGTGCAGGTTGACGATAAATTAGCACCTGAAAGCCTGCTGAGGTTGCCAGTATTTGGCCCAGATTCCCAATATAAAGCTCAAGTTGTGAGTGTTGAGTGACTGAATACGACCTTTTAATTTTGGGCAGAGGGGCTGCGGCATTTTCAGCGGCTGTAAGGGCTTCAGAAATAACATCTAATGAAGCAAGGATAGCAATGATAGGCGACGGCCCAATCGGTGGAACTTGTGTAAATTTGGGTTGCGTGCCCTCAAAGTACCTGATTGAAGCGTCTGAGAGGGTTTATGCGCCTGAACATCAAAAAATGATTGGAATAAGTAAGGTCAAAGTTGAGTATAACTTTCCTGAGTTAATGGAGGGGTTAAGGAATTACGTAAGTGAGGCAAGGAAGTCAAAGTACGAGAATGTAATTGCAAGTTATCCAAATGTGGAGGTCATTGACGGCACTGCGACACTTTTGGGTCAAAAAATGGTCCAAGTAAATAACCAAATTAATGGCAGTATGCAATTAAGTGGTGCCAATATCCTCATTGCAACTGGCTCAAGTCCCTCAGTTCCAGAAATAGATGGGTTGAAAGGCGCTGGATTTATCACAAGTGATACAATGTGGAGCCTTAAAAAGCTCCCGCAAAGCATTGTAATAATAGGCAGTGGCGCCATTGGACTTGAACTAGGGCAGGCCCTCATGCGCTTGGGTTCAAACGTGGCAGTAGTGGAGGTAATGGATTCACTTCTGCCTCAGAGCGAACCTGAAATAGGGATAATCTTACAGAAGGTCCTCAATCGTGAGGGGATGAATTTTTTCCTGCATTCAAAGGTAATTTCTGTTGACATCAAAAACGGAAAAAAAACACTTAAAATAGTTACAAAAAATGGCAAAGAAGAAATCTTTGCTGATGAGATACTGGTTGCTGCAGGGCGCACACCAAATACCTCTGGCCTTAACCTTAGTGCTGCAGGGATTAAAGTCGACCAAAGGGGTGGAATAATTACAGACAGAACTATGAGAACTTCCGCACCTGGCATTTACGCTGCAGGCGACTGCGTATCAAAGACGATGCTCCTGGAAACGCTTGCCGCAAGGGAGGGTGCTATTGCGGCTGCAAACATGTTTGGCCAGGAAGGGGAGGTTGATTACGGCTCAACTGCCTGGGCAGTATTCACGAGCCCCCAGGTTGCAGGAGTAGGATTGACTGAGAGGGGATGTACAATGAAATATGGAGCGTGCTCATGCAGGGCATTTTCTCTCTCAAATCTAACGAGGGCAACAATTAACAGGGATGAGGATGGGCTCATAAAGGTAATAGCTGAACCCAACACGGGGAAGGTTGTGGGGATCCATGTAATTTCCCCAAACGCAATTGATATAATAGCTGAGGGCGCGCACGCAGTTAGAAATGGGCTCACCTATAGAGACATCATGGAGACAAGCCATATATTTCCCTCCTATTCTGAGGCAATAAAGCTAGCAGCCCAGTCGTTCATAAGGGACATATCGAAGATGCCATGTTGCGTTGAATGATTTGTTATGCATAATAATATAATCTAACCATTTAACGCATTAGCGGGGGGTGGATTTGAACCACCGGTCTCCGGGTTATGAGCCCGGCGGGGTAGGCCTGGCTCCCCCACCCCGCTTTGATTGATACAAATGACCTTAAGGGGTATATAATACTTTCTGAATTGATGCTGTGTTGCATTAATTAAAAGTTGTGCTGATTATTTAAAAATTAGGATAAATTGCCGATTTAAAATAAATAATTCATTTGATTTAAATTTGAAACTATTAACAAATTAACTGTTTTTTGATATATGCAACAAAGCAAGGAATTGAAAAGGTTTATATTAAAAATCATTAAACACAGTATAAGATTGAGTGTTGAATCTCTAAAAAATTTAACTGTCAAGATAGACAGGTTGCGTGCCCTATTCGTGCTGAGCTCATACCCCGGGGTTGGCCGCAAGAGGCTCTCAAGCGTGCTAGATGTGGGTGAGGGCTATGTTCGGAATATCATTGGCAGCTTAAAGAGGGATGGGCTTGTCAGGGAGGACAGGGTTGGAAACTTCCTTACATCTAGAGGAAAGGCTGTAGTAAGGTCGATTTCTGACCACTTGGTAGCACACTTCGATTTTAATGTAGCTGGCTTTCAAAACTCAAAGGCTGTGCTTGTTAAGGGTCTTTCTGAGCACATAAAAATGGGGCTGGAAGAGAGAGATGCAGCGATAAGGATGGGTGCAACAGGTGCCCTTATCATAACCTGCAGCGGCGGCAACTTCTGGTTCCCTGGGCTCGTAAACCTGTCAGATGCCAATCCCGAACTCGTGCAATCAATTAAGGGCCAAATTAAAATGGACGAAAAAGATGTAGTAATTATTACTTGGAGCAAGAGTGCAAAGGATTCAGAAAGGGGAGCGTTAAATGCAGCAATTGAAATACTTGAGAAAACTGGAAAGATAAGCGCGCTAATTTAAATTTTTGCTTTCCTTTACATTTAAAATGGCGCTGTTGATATCCGCGTTTGTCTTTTCGAGAATCTTGTAAATGTCCCTTGCCTGTCCATCACTAAGAAAAGGCAGCTGATTGTAAACGTTTTGCCTTATAATTTCCGTCAGACGGACAATTTTTATTTTTTCATTTGGTGAAATTTTCTTATGCAGAAAAGAGTTGACTATTTCAATGCTTTGATCCCTTATAGCTTTGCCATTTTCAGTAATGGAATAGGTTCTTTTTCCGCTGATATTTTTTTCCATTATCAGCCCCTCGTCAACGAGTAGCTGCAGAGTTGGATAAACTATGCCGGGACTTGGTTCATATATGCCGTAAAACTTTTCACCTATATTTTTTATTATCTCATATCCATGCTTTTCGCCCTCATATATTGAATCTAAAATAAGCAGTTTTATTATTCCCCTTACAAGAAAGTTTCTACCGCTCTTCACCATTACAGATAATTTGCAAATGGCCTTTATAACGATTAGGTAAAAAACCCTTGGAATTTAACAGATGCAAATTGGCAGAAAACCATACTGTAAATTGATGGCATGGCATTTACATTTTGGGAAAAGGGTTTGAACTGTTGCATGGGTTAGAAACAGCCACGATGACCTTTATGAGTAGCTATAATATATATGAAGATAAAGGAAATACTGAAGGTGATAAAACCATGAGCTATCCATGGAAATCCAGGGGGACAATTGTAGGGCGCTACGAGCCACAAGAGGACGTAATGAAGTACCTCACGGACATGCAGAGCGCGATAAGGCGCGCCCTTGAAGTCGCTTATGAAATGGCTATACGCGATCACAATAGGATACCTTCGCCAATTGTATTGAGGTCAAGCCGTGGTTCGTGTCAAACCACGATTATGCGATTCACCACCTCGGCCCCGTTTCTGCCGTTGCCTAATAATATAAAAGAACTATCATGGCTAGCTGAGGATACCTGATGTGAAGAAGCTTGAAATGAGGATTTATAGCTAGATGTTGGAGGTTACAAAGCAACGCTCTACCCCTGGCATTACGCTTACGTCCCAATAAACACTGAGAACAAACACTACCATGAATACAGCAAGGGCAAAGCTTTAGAGCTCTTGCTGACTGACAATTTTGTATGTGTTAACCATATCGGAAATGACCCTAGCTTCGTGGCGCAGGACTTCACGATAGATTCCACGTTTGCTGGGTGATGACAAGCCTGCGCTGAAAGGAACTGACACAGCACATATACAGAACGACTTCTCCAGGAGGAGGAAGAGCCTACAAAAGCACAATAGGCAGAAGAACCGCATCAATGATGCCTTGCTACTGTGAAGGAAAACCTAGGCGCATCATTTGTCTTTGAAGACTTGGACTAGTGCAAATAATAAGGGCAGGACAAAGTTGAATAAATGAAAGGCTTTACCAGAAGATGATTGAATACAAGTCTCAATTCAAGACCGTTTATGTGAACCCAAGAGGGACTTCAGAGTGTACTGTCTGTGGTGATAACTTGGAGGATATAGAAATGCGAAACCTGTGGCGTGGACTACGAGAGGCTTGCCATAACTCTGCGCTACCGTGAGTGCGGATGGCCTTCTTTGATGATAAATACCTGCAAACTGGCCATGAGCCTAAAGTGGCCGGAGCAGGCTTGAAGGTCAATGCCTCGAATGATGGTTATAAAAAATTATAACCTTTCAGAAACGGCAATACTGATAGCAAAATAAATGTAGCAAAAATTTAATGGAAACAATTATTTTGTGCGCTTGAACAGTTCCAGTGTGTCACTAAATCGAATACCATTTGATGAAGCATTGAAAAGAATAAATAACAGGTTTAAAGTTAATAGGAATCATGTAAATGTAAGCATAAGGGAAGCCATAAACAGGGAGCTTGTGTCTGACTTCATATGCGATAGCGATGTTCCCCCTTTGCCGGTTAGCATGGTTGACGGATTCGCATTTAACAGTGAAGGAAATGAGCTGAAGGTTATTGGAAAGGCTGGGCCTGGGAGCGCTTACAGCGGAAAAATTGAGGGGGACCAGGCAATAGAGGTCCTTACTGGCGCATTTCTTCCAGCTGATATAAAATACGTTGCACCCAAGGAGAGCGTAAGGATAAATGGGGACACTATAGAGCTTTCTGAAAGGCCAGAAATTGGGAGCAATATAATGCCCGCGGGGTTTGACTGCAAAGCTAACGAAATAATAGCCAAGGGTGGGGAGAAACTTAGCCCTGGGGTCGCGTACTTTTTAAATTATCTAAAGGTAGCTACTGTGGCAGTTAAGCCTCAGGCTAAGGTTGGGGTCTTTTCGGTGGGAAGTGAGTTGACAGACAATTTTAACGAAAGGCAAAAGGTGAATAGCTCAAACCCGATATTTTTGGCTCATGTGCTGGAAAGCATGGGGGTCCAAGCGAGGAACCTTGGCATACTGAATGACGATGTAAAGGAAATATCGGATAGCATAAAAGTGGCAATCAAGGACCATGATGCGCTTATAACTTCAGGAGGGTCAAGCGTTGGTGAAAGGGATTTAATGAAAGAAGCGCTTTTATTCTGTGGAGCAGAGCAGGTATTTCATGGTTTAAAGCTCAAGCCTGGAAGGACTGGGGGACTTTACGTTTTAAATGAAAAGCCAATTATAGTTACGTCTGGAAACATACAGGCCTCAACGGTGGAAACTGCGCTGATAGGTGAAAGCGTGCTCAGGGCAATGGGTTACAGCGTTCAATTGGAGGCTATAAGTGCCAAAATTGACAGGGACGTATATTTTGATTCTCCTCCAGATTTTTACAACGTTACATGGTTAAAGGTCTATGAACTTAAAAACGAGGTCATAGCATCCCCAGTATTTACATACAGCACGAGCAGAAGCATACCATTCAGGGCAAACGCATTTTCAGTAATAAAATCTGAAGATATTAAAAAAAATACGATTATAGAAGCACTTATGATAGGAAGTTTATGAAAGGCCAATCTGGGAGAATGTGTAAACTGTAATATTTTCTGGGATAGATACATTTTCAGCAACCTTAAATGCAATTATTGTTTCATAGTTTGCATCTTTCGCGGAATTTAGAAGCCTCTGAGTTACTATACCATCCATTATTATATGCTTGCCTTCGGCTAGCTTTTCAAGATTTTGAACGAGTTCACTTACAGGCAACCTGGCAATCTGATTTAACCCCTTGTCAAGTATTATTGTTTCAAGGGTGTCTTTTAATGAAGGGTATTCCTCCTTTACCTTTAAAAGCAGCTTCTCATCTATATGGATTTCGGGCCCAGGCACAGAGGGCAGCTTTTCCAGGATGGACCTGATCTCTTCAGGCGTAAGTTCCTCCACCTCTCGCCCCTGAGGCGCCCTAAATATCTTAATATTTCCAAGCATTTGCTCAATCTCCTTCTGTATCAGGTCACCGCCCCTGTCACCATCTAGAAAGGCAACCATATTTTTCTTGCCTTTGAGCTGAACCACGGTGTTGGGGAGCTTTACGCCATTTAACGCAATTGTATTGTAATAGCCAGCACGCTGAAGGTTAATCACGTCAGCCCTTCCCTCAACAAGTATTATGTCATTTGATTTCTCAGCTGCGGGTCCAGCTGGCAACTTTTCTTGGCCATATTCAAGCACGTTAGCAGGCCTCAAAACTTCGTATATTTCATTCTGTATCTTTTCCCCTTCACTTGACGACCGTATGTACCAGTCCCTCAAAATTTCCTTTGCCCTTTCCGCAATTTGCTTTCTCTTTGCTTCCCTTACATCTTGAATTTCCACAAGCTGGATTTTAGAGTCACACGGCCCAACCTTTTCCACGCTTTCTACCATTGCAGCTATAAGCGCAGTTGTCACAATGTCTGCAGAAGACGGTATAACAATTTCACCTGTAACCAGGTCATTCTTTGCTTGCATGTTTATTTCTATCCTGCTTATTTTCCAGTTCTTCTGAAGCTCATTCAGGTTAAATTCAGACCCAAAAAGGCCCTCAGTTTGCCCAAATATTGCTCCAATTATGTCAGCCTTTTCAACTATTCCTTCAATGCTGAACTTCATTTTTATCATATACTTTACAGTGCTATCAGGCAATCTTTCTCACTTTTAAACCGCCAAACCCTATTTAAAAATATTTATAAAAAAAATGAAACACAAAATTATTGATACCGTGTTTTATGCCTTATGAGCAATTTTGTAGTTTCTTGAAATTATTGATGCTTTGTTTCATGTTCTATCTATCTGCCCTCAATTGTTGAAGGCTACACTAGCAGCTTCGGCGTTTGTCCCAATTCATGTGGAATGCCTGCACTGGTTTTTCCAGCCTGTCGAGATCCAATGGCATATG
>JARVJW010000182.1 GCA_029775955.1 Nitrososphaeria archaeon
TAGGTGTTGGCATGTGTGTCTTGAATACCATAGCACTCGGAACACAATCCACATGTGCCTGTATATTCAGCGGAACGCATCAAGGACCTGCAGAGGGCGCTCACAAGAAAAATGTTCAAAGAACAGGGAGAATGTTCGTATACAACTATGGCGCAGGTCAGGAGGCATAGAGACAACTTCGCCCACAAGCTCGATAACAAATTGACAGCATTTGAAGATTCCAAACAAGGTGAACCTGGCATAGGCAATAATGGACTCTTGCACCAACTGCCTATAAGGCAGAAAGGCGCGGGCTGGTAGTCAATTCAGCAACATCGTAGAAATGCTCTTGAGTGTTCTGAAGAAACTTGACGAACGAACGTATTCATATCTGTGACTCATCCTTGACAGGTATATGACACGTAATATTCTGGCTACAGATCTGCAACAAGCTCGTGTGAAGGAACTTCCTTTACTGCGAAGGCTGATAAGTTTGCTCCGATGAAGCAATAAGTCGATGCCTATAGGCTAGGCAGTTCACTGAGATGAAGGTTCAGGAAATTTAAATAGTAGAAACGCCTGGGCACACGCCTCGCAGCATAATTGCAGTGCGTTCACATAACAAGGAAAGGTGCACACTTGTTGAGGAGGCCGCATTTGAGGAGAACAATAAGCTATATATAAATTAAAGACTCGACGTTGAAGCTGCAAAGTGGTAACTTGATAATGTCAATGAAATCGGTAACTTCCCTGCCAGGGCACAGAAATCAAGTAAAGTTTAGCTGTAGCATGCTAGCTGCTCTCCCACGCTGAATGTTCCTGATTCATAGAGTTATAACTCCAGCAAATGAAGCCCAGGCTCCTATAATTGGCATAAAATAGATATGGAAAAATTGATAAAATTTTAAATATTATAAATTTTTTTTCAATAAACAATGTTGAACTCAGATTATGCTATATATAGGATACCAATGGCCCAGGTTAATTCAAATTTGTATTTTGTCAGGTGGGAAAATGAGGGGATAATAATCGATACTGGAATGCCTGGCAACGCAAGGAAAATATGCGATTTTATGAAAAGGTGCGACCTGATAAAAGTTAATGGAATAATTCTAACTCACTACCATATTGACCATGCGGGGAGCGCTGCATCTCTGAGAAGGATCACTAGGGCCCCAGTTCTAGCTCATGAGGAAGATGAGCCGTACATTACAGGCGAAAGGGCTCCTGAACACATTGACCTGATGCCAAATGATATGAAAAAGGCATATTCAAAGTACAGGGCAACGGTGGTTGATAAAAGGCTAAGAGATGGTGATAAAATATTTGGGTTCACGGTTATTCACGTGCCAGGGCACACGCCGGGGTCAATAGCATTGTATGACGGCAAAGCCCTTTTTTCCGGGGATAGTCTTAATATAATCAATGGCAAGGTCCAGGGAGACCCTGGATATGGAGCTGACAGGGAGGGCACGTTGAGCAGTATGGAAAAATTAATTGAGCTCAACTGTGAAATACTGCTTCCTGGTCATGGGTGCCCAATAGAAAATACTGCTTCCAGTTCCGAGTGATAAAAGGCCGCCTTGTAATGTATTAAATGCAAACTAATGTCAAATCATTTGGGGAATCTGCAAACATTTTTAGCTAAAAATTGGGAATTTTTACTTATTATTTCATGACATAGTTAATATACGATTTCAGAAAAAACACACATTAAATGATTAAGGCTTATGTGTGTCATATGAAAATTTTTGCTATAAATCTAGAAGGGATAGCAAATGCAAATCCTAAAGTATGATATAGCCGTCTTGGGTTCAGGACTTGCCGGCATGAGGGCTTCACTTCAGGCAGCTCATTATTCAAACGGCAAGCTGAGAATTGCCCTCATATCAAAAATGCATGCAATGAGGAGCCATTCAGTTTCAGCTGAGGGAGGAATATCAGGCGTGCTTTACCCCGGTGATAATGGCGATTCCGTTGACCTGCATGGGTTTGACACGGCAAAGGGCGGAGATTACCTGGGGGACCAGGATGCAATTGAAAGGCTTGTAAATGAAGCCCCAGGGGAAATAAGGTTCTTTGACCACCTTGGGGTTCCCTGGAACAGATCTGAAGACGGCAGGATCATGCTCAGGGCATTTGGGGGGATGAGCGTGCCCAGGACCGCATTTGCAGCTGACAAGACAGGGTTCTTTATGCTAAATGCGCTTTATGATAACATACTTAGCTTTCCAAACATAGACATATTTCATGAGCACTATGCAACACACCTGATATTGAAGGGAACCAGGTTCAGGGCCTTTGTTACCATGGACTTGGCGACAGGGGAAAGGAAGGCATTTTTGGCAAAGGCTGGAATCATAGCCACGGGCGGAGCGTCCAGGGTCTTCGGGTTCACGACCACTGCCTATTCAAGCACAGGGGATGGCATTGCGCTAGCATATAAAGCCGGTGTTCCAGTAAAGGACATGGAGTTCACCCAGTTTCACCCAACTGGCTTGATTCCATCAGGAGTTCTTATAACTGAAGCCGCAAGGGGAGAAGGTGGCTACCTACTTAACAGCCAGGGCAGGAGGTTCATGGAGGATTACGCAAAGAGCAAGATGGAGCTAGCTCCAAGGGACATAGTTTCCAGAGCAATAATTACTGAGATAAGCCAGGGCAGGGGGTTCGTGGACGAGACATCAGGGCTAAAGCACGTGCTGCTTGACATAAGGCACTTGGGGGAATCGAAAATAGACGAAAAGCTTCCCATGATAAAGGAGCTAGTTGTTAAAACTCTTGGCTTCAGCCCGGTAAAGGAGCCTATACCTGTTAGGCCAGCAGCACATCATACAATGGGAGGCATCAACGTGAACCTGAACGGTCAGGTCATGCTTGATGAAAGTACGGCGGTTGATGGATTGTGGGCTGCAGGCGAATGCGGGTGCGTAAGCGTGCACGGAGCTAACAGGCTCGGCAGCAACTCCCTCAGCCAGTGCGTTATATGGGGTAAGATTGAGGGTGAAGCCGCTGCTAAGCTAGCTATGGGAGATGACCTGATGCAGGTTGAAGATATAACAGAAAGGCTTGATTCAGCTGAAGGTGAAATAGATAAACTGCTTGCTAACCAGGGTACTGAAAACCCATATCAGTTAAGGAGGGAGCTATGGGATACAATGGATGAATACGTTTATGTGTTCAGGACAGTTACAGGGCTTGAGGTAGCAAGGAAGAAGCTTCAGGAGCTGAGGGAAAGGTACAGGGAAATCTATGTTTCGGATAAGGGAAGAATATTTAATGCAAATCTCAGGGAAGCAATTGAAATAGGGAACATGATCGAGATTGCCCAGACAATAGTTGAGGGCGCAATAAACAGGAAAGAAAGCAGGGGAGCTCATTCAATGGTTGAATTTCCCACAAGAGATGACAGGAACTTCCTTAAGCATACCTTAGCTTACAGGACAGATGGCTTTCCAAGGTTATCTTATTCGGTGGTGAAAATAACAAAGTGGCAGCCGATGGAGAGGAAGTACTGATGAGCAGGAAGAAGGACATGCGCGGCTCACAGTCAAGGATAGCTAGACTTACTTCATTTTACATTGAAGGTTTTGTGCACATGCTGTTCTACCGCATTCTTGTCCCGATTTCGATAGTTTACGGAGCCCTCGTGATTGCCTGGATTTTTTACCCTCAGCTTGGGTTAACTGTGAAGGCAATCACAGCTGTAGTTTGGGTCCTGTTTGCGCCACAGATTTTTGAGACAGTTAAGGGGCTTGCACTTTCTCGCAGCAGGGGGATGGCATTTGGGCACATTAATGAGGAGTTCAGGGCCCTGTACATGGCCAGATACGGAAAGGGATCAATGTACCTGAAAGCAGCTCCCTATGCAGTAATTGTGATATGGGCAATTGGGTTCATAGCAATGCTAGCCTGGTGGTGGCCGTGAAAGCTTCAAGGGTTATGGTGCTGGAGTACATTGCGATGATGGGAGTGCCGTTTCTGCTTTTAGTCAGCGTAATACTTGTCCCATTCCACGGCATACAGTACGTAAAGTACGTGGTTATGGCTCTAATTGGAATTGGGGCAATAATGTACGGAGCAATTGGCGTGAAGGATATATATATGAAAGGTGAGAACAAAAGTGGTAACTAATGAAATAAAGCTGAACGTAAAAAGGTACTTGCCTGAAACTGGGGAAATGAAAGAAAGCCAATATGTAGTTAAAGCAAACAAGTATACCACTGTGCTAGATGCACTTATAAATGTCAAGGAAGCCCAGGATTCCACACTTTCAATAAGGTACAGCTGCAGGATGGGGATATGCGGGTCATGTGGGATGGTAATAAATGGCAGGCCAATGCTCGCTTGTCAGACCCACCTTTTATCCCTTAGCAAGGAGGAGATATCAGTGGGTCCAATGGAGGGACACCCTATACTCAAGGACTTGGTTGTTGACATGACGGAATTCTTCGATAAGCACAGGTCAGTAATGCCGTGGCTTTACGTTGACAATGAGGAGAAGTTCAACCCGGAGTCGCAGTACATACAGCAGAGGAGTGAGCTTGACTACTACCTCCCATTTTCATACTGCATAAAGTGCGGCCTTTGCGTTGATGCATGCCCAGTAAGCAATACAAATCCGAGGTTCCTTGGGCCTCAGGCGCTTTCTCAGGCGTACAGGTACAACAGCGATTCAAGGGACCATGGGGAAAGGACAAGGCTTGAAAAGGTTGATGCCTTTGATGGTGTGTGGGGTTGTGAGTACGCAGGGGCCTGCTCGGAGGTTTGCCCAAAGGGGGTTGACCCAGCGCTTGCAATACAGCTTCTCAAGCTAGATGTGATGAAGTTCAGCTTCACTGGCAAAGTTAATGACAGGAAGAGCGTGAAGGTTTGAACCACTAATTTAATATAAGGGAAATGGGTTGCTGCACCTATGGCGTTTAAGACAACTCATGTGGGCAGCCTTCCAAGACCTCAGAACATCACAGAAACGGATATCCTGAATGTGGTTAAAATGCAAGTTGAAACAGGAGTTGATGAAGTTAATGATGGGGAGTACACCAGGTCGGTGTTCTTTGGGGATATATCTAACTTGCCTGGATTTAAGCAGAATGAGTTTTCCATAATTGCGTCAGCAGGGGATGAAGTCAAATTGGGTGTCGTGGAGGGCAAAATACAATATGACCCCTCAAGCCCTCTAGCAGCTAAGGAGGTTGCAGCAGTTAAGGGGGCACTTGGTAAGCTTGGGGAAAAAAGGAGGGTGAAGGTATCTATACCTTCCCTGAGCTGGATGAGCATCTTCTACCCCGACCCTAAAACAATACCTTCAAAGGACCAAAATTTTGTCGGAAAGATGGCCGTGGTTGTGAGAGAATTTTATCCTACAGTGGACGAATACCTAGAGGACATAAAAAGGATACTTATAAATGAAGCCAGGGCAGCAATTGATGCGGGGGCAGATACAGTGCAGTTTGATTCGCCTGACCTGCTTCAGTTTGACGTTTACGGTCAGTTCTATGAGGAGAAAGAAAGGGAAAAGTTGAAGTGGGCAATAGGAATTAACAATGAAGTTCTTGAATCTCTGCCCGGGGGGAGCTTGCAGGTTCATTCATGCTGGGGAAATTTGATGAACACCCAGTTCAACACCCTTGGCCATTACGACCTTGCACTCCCAGAGCTTTATGAACTGAAGGCTGGAACGATTGGTCCGCTTGAGGTGTTTGATGGAATGAGGGACTACGAAGAATTGAAGATATTTGAAAATTATCCAAGGCCAAAGGGAATCAACATTGCACTTGGGCTTGTAAGTGTGAAGAGCAGGAATGTGGAGCCAGTTGAGGAAATAAGGAGAAGGTATGAAGCAGCAATAAAGGTTATAGATGAAGATAGGCTGATAGTTAGTCCAGGCTGCGGTTTTGCTTCAGACCCCCACAGCCTGCATTCGATGGAAAGCGCTAGGAGGAAACTCACAAATATGGTGCAAGCTGTAAAGCGAGAACAATGAACAATTTTTTAAAACGTAGTGCAATTCTCATCTTTTACTTACAGAATGCTTTTCAGCAAACATTCTGAATGCAAGAAGCCCGGCAATAGGGTTACATGGCAGCTAACAGTAATTTAGCAAGTAATAATATTTCGTTCTTAATTAGATAACCTGTATTTAATTTGAAAATATGACTTTATGATAGACGTCTTCTATACTATATTGGCTGGCGGTCATTTTTATCATGACCTTCGCGACCATAAATATGACAAATCTGAGCTGCTAATGGACCCTGATGAGTAAATATAGCCTGATGTCAGCTATGATAGAGGTCAAGAAAAAAGGTATTCATTGGTATTAGACGTGAGAAAGGTGCAAGAGCTGCAATCATGGACCGGCATGAACATATAATAAATGAATTTAGCTTTTATAGGATGGCATATCTTACCTGTATTCGCTATTCATTAATGATAGTTACGGAATCAACAGTCCAAATTGGATTAACATGCTAAGATGATGCACGCCTGTGATGCTGGCTCATCCCTTGAAGGCATCTGCTAAAGAGCGACAAGGTTGACGCTAGCTAACCTTCTCATACCAGAAAGCTACGTTCCTGAGAGATGAGGGAGATAAGGTATCTAGTCATGGCCTGGATCCCTATATATTTTTAGACATACTTTTGGCCCATTCCAAGAGATACTATTTGTCAACATCTTAACTCACCTTTACTCCTAACCTTTCAAGAAATTCATATGGACTATATCCCAAGGATGAATGACGCTTCTTGTTATAGTCAACGAACGCCTCAAATATAGCTTTATCGGCATTCAGAATGAACTGAATTCAAAGGGCCACACGTATTCCTTCTTGTCATGGAATGATTCTATGAAGGCATTCTGCTCGGGCGTATCATAAGCTATGAACCTCTGGTAATACCAAGCAGCTTCATAGAATCCCTGAATGCATGGGTACTGCGACCCGTTATCGCTGTACATGATAACCTTGCCTGCAGCTACAGGATGCCTGTGCAGAGCCTTATCAACTGACTGAGTGGCGTACTCCTTTGATGAATATGATGATAAGACGTACGCTATCCACTCCCTTGAAAACACATCGAGCACGTTGAGGGCCCAACCGTTTCTGAAAGGTTATAATTTCTTATAACCTTCATTCGGAGCATTGACCTTCAAGCCCGCTCCGCCTACTAGGCTCATGGCCGGTGCACAGGTATTCATCATTCAAAGAAGGCCATCCGCACTCACGGTAAACGGGTAGCCGCAGGCCACGCAGGGTTATGGCAAGTGAGGCCAGCCTATTGGTCAATGTCATAGGTTTCGCATTTCTATATCCCCCAAGCCTGGTGCTTCAGTTTATCACCACAGACAGGACACTC
>JARVJW010000208.1 GCA_029775955.1 Nitrososphaeria archaeon
TAAGGTGGCCGGAGTGGGCTTGTCAACGCCCCGAATGATGGTTATAAGAAATTATAACCTTTCAGAAACGGAATTATATTGATAGGAGTGTGTTGCAGGTGATAAATTATAGTAATGCTTTTTAAAGAGAGGTCTTAAAAAATTATAATGAGCAATAATCAAAATGATATTATTGAAAGACTTAAACTTGTTATAGACCCTGAGCTGAATAAAGACATAGTCTCATTGGGATTTATAAAAAATATAAAGGTTGAAGCTAAACAGGTAAGCATAGATCTTAACCTTACTTCCCCAGCTTGCCCATTTTTAGAAAGTATAATATCTGATATTAATAAATCACTTGAAGGGTATTTTGTCAATATTAATCTAGGATATAACGTACCATCAGGTGCATTGACTAGAAAACAGGGGATACAAAAGGTAAAAAATATAATAGGTATAGGCAGTGGCAAAGGCGGTGTGGGAAAATCAACAATTTCAATTTTAACTGCGCTAGCATTAAAGGAAATGGGCGCTAGGGTGGGAATCCTTGATGCTGATTTTTATGGCGCGACAATACCTTCAATGCTTGGTGCGATTGAGCAGCCCAATGTAAATGAAAATCAAATGGTCGAGCCAGTGGAGTATTATGGAATGAAGATAATTTCAATGTCTTATTTTTTGCCACCTGGCTCAAGCTTAATCTGGAGGGGACCTCTATTGGCTAAAGCTATAGATGATTTTGTCACTAAGGTGGAATGGGGAGAACTAGATTATCTTATTATTGATATGCCTCCAGGTACGGGAGATGTGCCATTAACATTTTCACAGGAAAGACTAATAAATGCAGCAGTGATTGTAAGCACTCCTCAGCCAGCTGCATTAAATGTGGCATTAAAGATGGTAGATGTTTTTAAGAAGCTTAATGTACCCATAGTGGGCATTATTGAAAATATGAGTTATATGATCTGCCCTGACGGCAAAGAAAGGGTAGATCTGTTTGGCCAAGGGGTGGTTGAAAAAAAAGCCGAGGAGATCGGAATAGATTATCTTGGATCCATGCCATTACTTCCTAAATTAAGAGAAGCTGAGGATGTCGGGTTAAATTTAGAAGAAATAAAGGATATAATTAAAATGTATATACCGATTGTTAAAAAAATAGCAGGAAGGATAAGCGTAATAGATTTTAATGCTAAGGATAAACCTTTTTTCTTAAATGTGCAGAAAAAATCCAAACCGTGAGTAACTTTGATTTTACAATCAGTGTGTGTTTTTTATCTAATCGGTAGATTCAGATAAACTTTTTTCGGCTGCCTCAATGCCTGATATTCCGCTAGACGCGACGCCCACACCATTGTATGGCGCCCCTGCAAGGTATATATTGGGTGGTATGATTTCATTTATTTTTTTAATCAATTCAGAATAGCCTATAGTGTATATTGGCAGTGCTGCATCCCAAATTTTTACTGCATAATATTCAGGATAACCAGTTGTTATCCCCAATTGAGTCAATTCTTCTGCGGCACTTTGCACGTAAAAGTCCTCTGACTTTGAAGAATTCCTGTTTAAAAAGCATCTGATCAGTTCATGATCTTTTATTTTAGCATATGCCCACTTGCGGCTCATTAAAGTGCATCCACGCAGTTTAAATCCAGAATTACTAGGCATTAAAAACCCGGAAATCATATCGTGTAATTTAACAGAATAATTTTTATAAACTAAATTAACAACGGATATATCTGTATATTTTATAGATGATAGAAGAGAGCTCAGTTTCTTATCAAAGTCGTATACAAATCCAGCTGCAATATATGAGGGAACAGCTAAGATCAGCTTGCTACATTTAATACTATCTATGTCAGTGCTTATATTCCACTTGTTGTTGACATATTCTAAACTTTTAACTGTCTTACCAGTAATTATTTTTACTCCATTTTTTTCAGCATATTGTTTGAGTTTTACAATAACGCCATACATACCGTTTAAAGTTGATGATATGTTAAAGTGCCTGTTTCCACGCTTCTTGCTAAAGTAAAAAGAAAGGCTTTTGCCAGCCTTTGCTACTTGAAAAATATATGGAATATATGACTTGGCACTTATTATTGAAATATCAGCTCCCATTATGCCTCCAAATAGCGGGTCAATAACATTTTTTGTAAATTCTAATCCAAACTTTTCTTCAAATAATTCCTTAACGCTTAAATCATCTTTAAAATTTTTTATTCTAAAAAGTGGTTCCAAAATTGTGCGGGCATATCCTTTTGATGAAAGCAAACCTGAAGTTACAAAATTATATATATTATTTAAATTAAATGATGGTATTCCAGATATCAAGGATTCAGGGAATATTCTTAACTTATTTCTGGCAAATATATAAAACTTTGATGTTTCAGGATATATTAATTCGTCAAATATATTAGCGTGCATTAAAAGCTCATCAAATTTTTTATAACCAATTATTAATTCATCTGGGCCTTCTTCTGTTAAGGCCCCCATCAAACTTAAAGTTCTAATTTTGCCCCCAAGCTCATTTTGGGATTCTAATAATAGAGTTTTTTTACCTGCTTCAGCTAACTTGATAGAAGCTGATAGACCAGAGATTCCACCTCCTATTATTATCCTGTCATATTTTTGATTATCTAGCACAGACAATTATCTAAAATATGCAAATAAAAGGTTTCTAATTAGCAATTGCAATGCTATTTGGGCTTAAAAAGATATATCTTACTAGATATCTAGTAAGATATTAGTCAATTGCAACAACTTAAAATCATACATACCAAATACCACTTTTCAAATGTGTAAAGCCTTACTGCAAGCTCATAAAGATGCCATCAATATTTGAGTTAGCTGTCTAACAGCGCATTACACCATGCGTTGAAAGGAAATTATTATTAACGGAAGCCGTTTTTGTTTACTTCAGGCAACACTGATGCTGCGTTTTGCATAATTTATGGTATAACAACTTCTGATAATTGCAGTAAGGGCACTTATCACCTGAATCTGTGATGCAGTCATAAAGTTGTGCAAGCTATATAGGACTTGGGCAAGTATCTCCTTGTGGTTGAGGAGCCTCATGGCAATACATCCTTGTGCCAACGTTTAAATTATGTTGAAAAAATATTTGATGAATTAGTCAACATATTTAAAAAGGCATCACCACTTAACTTCATAGAAAAGTTTAAGTTTATATGCGTAATCCTAATAAAGAATGGTATGAATGAAAAAGAATTTATCGTTAAAATAGGCCCTTCAAGGTTAACTAAATATGAGTTTGCCAGAATTGTAGGTGCAAGAGCTCTAATGCTATCTTTTGGAGCTCCTCCGTTTGTGCAAGGTAATTTCAAAAACACATTTGAAATGGCAGAATATGAAATAAGGCAAAAGATATTGCCTATAATAATAAGAAGGTCCCTACCTACAAATGAGTATCAGGATGTGCCATTAAGGTTTCTCCATATGCCCATAATTTAATACTGTCTTTATAAAATAATTTTTAATATCAATTATATTATTTGGTTCTATTTCTTTTTTACTTCCAATATCTGTTATAAGTTCAGAAATAAGAGACAATGGTACCCTTTCAAACAATCCTATATCTACGCCTTTATAATCAACTTTTAATGACGGTGGCGGGAACCCCTCTGTTGCTTTATAAGATTCACCCACAGCTACTACCGGTAATTTCAAATAATTTGAAATGCAAACTAATGAGAGGGAACCAACTTTGTTAGTGAGGTATCCACTTGAGTATAAACCATCAAACCCAATTACAGCATAGTCAGAAAACTCAATAAACTGAGAAACAGATGAATCAGGGATGACAGTTACGTCAGCAAATTTCGAAAGTTCAGTTTTAGCTGTTTGAACCTCATTCCCTGGAATTGATTCCATAAGGTAAATTCTCTTTATTCCACTAGCCATTAAAAGCTCTTTAACTGCCAATGAATTACTAATTGTAATAACAGTATTAGCTTCGATTAAATTTTCAGAAATCCTTTTTCTGGCAAGCTTTCCAAAAGCCCTTAAATTGCTTATAACCTCTTTTAGGCTATTATTTGACAGAGATTTTGATGCTACTTCAATTATATTTGATATAGAAGCCATCCCAGGCTTAACATCAGATAGATTGGCAAGAGCAATATTGATATTCCCCACATATTTTTCAATATACTCTATTGCCATTTCATAATACCATGAAGAGCCATGCACGAAATCTTTTTTCATAACTTCAAGCAATTCTTCAGCGTTAAGCGAATTCATTTAACTTCCTCCTACATTTTCCCATGGGATAGTACCTAGATTTAATGTTTCAAGTAATGATTTCAATATCCTGTAAGTCATGCCCCAAATTGTAATTCCATTATATATAAGTGTCCAGTTTTCATAAAATCCTTTCATCTTTTGCTTTAAAAGTGTTGTATTACGTAAATCTAAAGGCAGCCAGTAGAAGCTTTCTAGCTCTTCTTTGCTTATTTTTACATTATCTATTTTATTTGCATAAAATACCACCGGTAAAACTTTTACTAGCAGTTCGTTAGATGGCTTATAGATTTCCATTGTGCCCATAAAATTTGAACTGTTAAGGTCGATACCTGTTTCTTCCAGTGTTTCTCTAATTGCTGTTTCAACAAGATCTCTATCAACGCTGTTATATCTCCCTCCAGGAAATGCCACGTCACCACTCCAGGGATCATTCCTGCGCGCTATTCTTTTAACTATCAAAGTGCTGTTTCTGCTATTATCAATTATTATAGCAACAGCTGCCCACTGACCCACATTTGTAGGTATTGGCTTTATAAGTGATAATCTTTTAAAATCCAATTTAACACGACTAATCGATTTTTTGTAAATAAAAGCATTTATCTTAGATTAGTAGTTCCGCAAGTATGGCATCTCTTTTAGAACAATTTATTTAGGGTCTTATCATGTATTTTAGAGAAAAAATGAATAGGCTAATGAACTCAACAGGAAAAGAACAAGTTATCCTCTGAAGCTTTGAAACAAAACTTTGTTTTATCATTCCAAATATACAACCGAGAGCATAAATAAGGTCAGTCAACAATACAACCTTAACTGGCTCAAAAGCACAAAGCATTGATGTTCCATCTCCTGATACAATTCTTTGAAGGCTTGAAGGGCTTGACATGGATTATGTTGTAAGTATACTAAATGCAGCAAACAGGCAGATCGTGAAGCATTATGTGAGGGATGAAGATGGCAATAGACTACACGGAGACATGGCAAGATCGACAGAGATGTTACTAGAGGCAAGATAAACACAGACAAAGTTCACACGATAATTGTTGTTGGCAAGGCTTTACGCTTTTCCAGTTACCAGGCTCAATGTGTAATTGCTTAAGCCCCTGTTGCTCCTTATGGCAGGGGGTTCTTCACCATTAAATGTTGCTGGAATGGTTTCATAATTCCGGAAAAAAAGACATAATCATAAGGCAATGTATAGTTAGCTGCCTGATGTAATTGATTATATTATGGTCAAGGAGGGATTGCAAGAATGGCAAGTCTGAGGACAAATATATGGATTTGCTACAAAATTTTGATAGCGCTGAACAGATGATAAGTGCAATCCCTGAGGAGTACAGGTGGGACAAGGATCATACATAGAAGATGGATTTGAGGCCAACAAGCAGGAATTTTGTTGTAGGTAGTTTACTTGCAGTAATTCTGTACAATGCTCTTATATCAAGGGAGCAATCATAGCATGAAACGACATATGAATTCGGTCGTGTCGTTGAGTGGGTGATGTATTAATGTGCTGGTAGATTATAAGCCCCACCTTGTTGCAAATTTGTTACAAAGTGTGGAATAATCAGCTAAAACTACTAATAAATCATGTCAAATCAAAATATAAAACAACGTGTTAATAATTTTGCTAAACATATATAGCTATATTCAATATATTTAAGCATTTAAGATACATGCTGGGTCAGATCCAAGTGGATCGCCAAAATATGAAAATGCTCTCGCCCTGCTGCCTCCACACTCCCACTTATATTTACAGGAGCCACAATTACCGTTAAATGCCCTATTCCTAATGCTTTTTAGTAATGGAGATTCTCTGTAAACTTTAACTAATTTATCATTTCTTATATTTCCAATTGGCACAGGCAAAAATCCCCCGGGATAAATTGTACCCTTGTGATCGATAAAAATTATTCCATCGCCATCAAGCGTTCCTCGTTGACTTAAGGTTGACGATGACGAAGGTTTACCCATTCCTTTCACTAGTTCCTCATTTAGTCTTCTATATATATATGACGAATAATTCTTTCCTTCAATTCTTTCATTTAGTACTCTTCTAATAAATGGGCATTCAACAGTTCTAATCTGAATGTTATATTGTGATGCGTCATAAAGAAAATTGCAAACTGATTCATATTCCTCGGGCGTAAGATCTAGGAGTTCTGAACCTCTTCCTGTCTGTATAAGGAAAAAAACTTCCCAGATCTTTACCCCAAGATCATAAATTAGTTTAAAAATCATTGGCAACTCTAAATAATTAATTTTCATGACAGCAGTGTTAACCTGTACAGTAATTCCAGATTTTATTCCATACCTAATTGCCTCAATTGTTTCCTTATATACTCCATTTATTCTCCTAATTTTTTCATGAGTTGAAGATAAGCCATCTAAACTAATTGACATAAATTTTACTCCAACGTTTTTCATTTTGATTAGTGAATCATAATTTAACTTTTGTGACACAGCAGGTGATATCGCAACTGGCAAACCGGCCGATGTTGCACTTTTTATTAAATCATATATATCATCTCTTATCAATGGATTGCCACCAGTCATAATTAAAACAGGAGGCCTACTGAATTCACCCAATTGTATAAATAAGTTTTTAGCTTCATCTGTTGTTAATTCCTCTGGAGATCTGGATTCAATGGCAGAAGCCCTGCAATGTATACAATTTAATTCGCAGGCCTTAGTGGTTTCCCAAAAAACTATAAGCGGCCCATTATCATATGAATTCCTTGACATATACAATTTAGCATTATTTGATATTAAATAAAATGTTTACTTTAATTTTTGGTCAATATATATTACATTCTAATTATAGGGGTTTTCCAGATGTTAAATTGCAAAAAACAGCAATTTGGTTAACAAATTTTTATTAAATGATTAACTATATATTACTATTTTTTCATTTACCTGTATCAATTAGCGCTTAAATTATTATGTTGCATTCAGCCACACTAAGTTTTCTAATAAAATAAACATGACTTTATGATAGATGCTATATTGTCTGGCAGTATAATTATCATTGGTCTTCGCGACCGT
>JARVJW010000088.1 GCA_029775955.1 Nitrososphaeria archaeon
CGCTTGTCTCCCTGCCTTTCTCCCGTATCCTGCTGTTCTTTTCCGCACTAACCATATTATTTACCTTGATTTTCAACATACTTTTTTAACACATCAAGTGTTACTTGTCCTATTATAGCTGTATGATTATAAATACTTTTGCTCGCTTTCATCCAAGTCAAGGGGACTTCCCGCTCGCTGAGTTAAAACCATCAGCTTATCAGGGCTTATGTGAACTACATTTTAAAGCCATAACTTTATAATCTGCAATTCTGAAGAATTTTTACAATGGGCAACGTAAAGATATTTTTTGCGACAGACCTTCACGGTTCAGAAAAGTGTTTTAAAAAGTTCATAAACGCCTCAAAGGTTTACAAGGCCGATGTGATGATTATTGGCGGCGATTTGACCGGAAAGGCACTGATTCCATTTGTGGTCAAAAGGGATGGGTCAATAACAGTGGACTATTTTGGCCAAAAGCTTTTTATTAACTCTGAAGGTCAGGAGCACAAGCACATCAATGAAGCGTCAGACTATGGATACTATCCATATAAGATAAGTGAAGAAGCTTATAATGATTTTATGCATGACGAAAGGGCAATAAGTGTTGCGTTCCTGAATATGATGAAGGAAAGGCTTAAAGGGTGGATCAAGCTCGTGGAATCTGAGCTCAGGGGAATGACAGTTATAATAAATGCTGGAAATGATGACCCATTTGAACTTGATAGCGTACTTGATTCATCTCCTGCCATTATTCATCCAGAGGGGAGGGTAATTGAAGTAAATGGTTATGAAGTGATAAGTACAGGGTACACCAACATGACGCCATGGCACGCACCAAGGGACATACCGGAGGAAGCCCTCCGTGATAAAATTGATTTTATGGCATCAAATTTGAGGAATCCCAAGAAATCGATCTTCAACATTCATCCCCCGCCATTTAACAGCGGGCTGGATATGGCGCCAAAGATTGATAAGCAGCTCAGACCTGTAGCCCCTGGCATGCAGATGGAGGCAGTGGGGAGCAAAGCTGTGAGGGAGATGATCGAAAAGTACCAGCCGTTACTTGGGCTGCATGGGCACGTTCACGAGTCAAGGGCTGCAAAGATGATCAACAGCACACTTGCCATAAATCCAGGCAGCGATTACCAGTACGGGATTTTGCGGGGGGCTTTGGTTGAAATTGGAAATGGAAAGGTAATAAATTACATGCTTACGACATGGTGATAAAAATTTCAACTGAATGACATGATAAGGGAGTCTGAAAAGGTAATAAGCGAATCTGAAGCTAGAGGATTAACGCTAAGGCTAATTGGTGGAATTGGAATATGGCATACATGCTATTCTGCTAGAATTCCCCCTTTTAAGAGAGATTACAATGACATAGATGTAATTGGAAGGAAAAGCGAATCAAAAGCAATATCAGAATTTTTCACTGACCTTGGATACAGGGCAAATCAGAGGTTCAATGCCCTTTACGGTGACAGGAGGTTAATTTTCACTAATAGTGGCAAGACTGTGGACTTATTTTTCGACGATTTTGTAATGTCCCATAAGTTTAATTTCAGCGCAAGGCTCTCACTCTGCAAGCCAGCACTTTCCATAAGTGACCTTTTAATTACAAAGCTTCAGATAGTTAACATCAATGAAAAGGACATAATTGATTTATTTGCAATTTTCCTTGACCATGAATTTGGGAATGAACCTTGCATCAATATACAAGTAAAATACATAAATAGGTACACTTCAAGTGAGTGGGGAATATACAGGACTTTTGAGGACAATTTGACCAAGGCCTTGAATTTTTTGCCAAAATTATCAATTAAAGAAAATTTAAATGATATTCTGAAGGAAAAAATTCTTGCATTCATGGGAAATATTGAAAAATCTCCAAAAACAGCAAAGTGGAAAATCAGGAACATGATTGGGACTAGGAAAAAGTGGTACTATGAGGTGTCAGAACTGCAAGACCATGCATAACCGTTTCTGAAAGGTTATAATTTCTTATAACCATCATTCTGAGCGTTGACCTTCAAGCCCGCTCCTGCCACCTTAGGCTCATGGCCGGTGCACAGGTATTCATCCTTCAAAGCAATCTGCACTCAAGGTAGCCGCAGGGTTATTGCAAACAATCCTATTGGTCAATGTCACAGGTTTCGCATTTCGATATCCCCAAGTTATCACCACAGACAGGACACTCTGAAGACCATCTTGAGTTTACGTAAACGGTCTTGTATTTAATAATCTTTTAGTAAGCCTTTCATTTGTTCAACTTTGTCCTGAACTTCCTGTTGTTTCCACTAGTCCAAGTCTTCAAAGACAAACGATGCGCCTGGGTTTTCCTTTACCATCTCCGTAGTTAGCCTTTGCAAGGCATCATTGACGCGGTTCTTCTGCCCATTGTGCTTCAGTATGCTCTTCCTCCTCCTGAAATCGTTCTGTATGCATGCTATGTCAGTTCATTTCAGCGCAGCCTGCCATCACCCAGCAAACGTGGAATCTATCGTGGAGAAGTCCTGCGCCCATCAGCTTATTTTTTGGTCAATAACTGCTTTACCCTGATTCAGTTATGTGTTATATTATTTTTGGTGTTTTGCCTTTATTTTCTTACTAATTATCCACCCTACCCTGATAGTCCCAACCTGTTACATGTACTATTATTTTTTAAAACCGTGTGACACTTCCCATGATTTGATCAAGCGATAAAAGATCAATCCGCCAGCAACCTGCATAATTCCTCCCGTAAGCAGAGGAAGCGGGTAGTATTCATCCATAAGGTATCCGGAAATTCCTGAAGTCAATTGCGACCCTCTGGTAAATACCCCCTGTATGCCCGAAGCCGTGCCGAAATCTTCCCCACTTATGCCTCTCACGCTTATTGCACTTCTCATTGGTGTGCCAACCCCAGCTATCATGCTCCTTATTGAGTATATGATAACTGCAATTGCCAAAAATGGCATAAATGCAATCCCAATAAGTATGGCTCCCTGAATTATCCTGGCCCAAGAAGAAACAGCTATAGCACTTATCCTTGACTTATTCAGGTATTTGCCAGAAATATAAGACCCAGCTGCAGTAAAAGCGTATGCTATTGTAAATATTACCCCAACGTAGCTCGCGCTTATTTTATACATTAACTCGAACCAAAGTGGGAGTAATGGGAATGCTATACCTATCCCTGCGCCGTTGACGATGTTTGGCACAATGATCCTAAGCGTATAATGAAAGCTTTCCTTCTTCATTACATGGGTAGTTTTCTTTGGCCTTCTTCTTTCTTTGAGTAAAAAGAGGGAAATAAGTGATATAAAAGTAAGGCCAGCTGAAACTCCGAAAAGCATCCTGAACGAATTTATGACACCATAGTAAATGCTGAGCCAGCCGTGAGTAACCAGGAGCACCGAACCGGCTATTGATGAAATTGAAGCTATTACATATATCCTTGAAAGCTTACCAACTCTTTCCCTCTCTTCCGGCCAGTTGCTTGCTATATAGGATGTCATTCCTGGCGAAAACGCACCCCTCATTCCGCCTGGAGAACCAGTTATTCCGCCAACCATGGCCGAGATTATGATTACGTATATGTTTACAGACAGTGCCAGACCGAGCATTGCTGCAAGGGGCAACGCTTCAGCTATTATCATAGTTTTCGCATATCCTATCCTATCACCTATTATCCCAAACAACAGTGTGATAATTACATTAAATGCTATGATTAAAAAATAAACTATACCTATAAAAATTAGCGTGTACCCAAGGGCTTTAAGGTAGAGTGACAGGGAGAGGTTGACAAGTATCAGCGATACGCTCCTGAGCGCGCGTGACGTTAGCAGGAAGTTAAACGATCTGTCAATTGCTTCCCTGTCTTCTGTGAACATGCGCAGATATTTTTTGCATTTTTATCCTTAAAACTCTATTGCTAAGCAACATTTTTAAGGAAGGCCTTTCACTGCAAGCAAAATGAAGGTAATAATGCCTGTTATGGAAAATCATGGGATCGAATCTAGGGTGACCGGGCATCCTCGAATGGCCCCATATTTTGCAGTTGCAAAAATAAATGGTGATGACCCGGGGACTGTTGATATAATTGAAAATCCTTACAAAGAGGAAAATCATCATGCTTTTCATCACCATGAAGGAAATCATGAAGGAGCTAACCAGTTCTTCAAATTCCTTACTGACCTTGAGCCTGATGTTTTAATATCTTACAACATAGGGCCCGGAGCATTTTACAGGTTTAGAGAAATAGGGGTAAAGATGTACCTGCCCAAGGGGCATACGGTTAAGGAAAACATTGATGCATTGAAGGCTGATACACTGACAGAAATCAGCGAACCGTTAGACTGACATTGCACTTTTAAAAAGTGTGCCTGCAAAAAATTAGCTGAAAAAATCTCAGTTAAGGTCACCATTCTCTTTGATAATAAATATTTTTTAATATAATGCGTTGAAAGTTCCTGCGTGATAGTTGCAGTAGGAAGCAGTAATATAGTAAAAATAAATGCTGTAAAAAATGTTTTCCAAATGGCTTTTAGGACTGTCCCTAAAATTGTTCCTATTGAGGTTGAATCTGGAGTGCCTCCTCAGCCATTTAATAATGATTTACTGACTGGCGCCAAAAACAGGGCAAAAAGGTCACTGAATGTGGTTGATGAAGCTGAATTCGGTGTAGGAATTGAAGGCGGCGGACTTGATATAGCTGGCAGATTTTTTATAACAACAGCTGTCTGCATAATCCGGAAGGATGGCGCTGAATCATTTGGCATGACTGGTTCATTTATGATTCCAAAAAGCGTTGAAAGAAAAATAAAGGATGGAGAGGAGCTTGGCGATGTTATGGACAGCATAATAGGAAGCAAGGACACAAAAAAAGGGATTGGAGCCATAGGGTATTATTCAAAGGGGCTTATGACAAGAGAAGGTTACCTAGAACATGGGGTACTGATGGCCCTGGTGAAATTTATAGGGGAAGACCTGTGGAAATAATTGACAGTGAACTGCTCCAACCTTGCGGACGGAGCTTTTTCATAGGAACAAACTTGCTTCACAATAGAGGCAGTTCCTCCACGTGCTGTTCTACCTACAGCAGAATGTTGTGTACAGCATCACTGTCAAGGATGAGCCACATGCACAAATAAGTTCGTTCGTCAGGTTTCTTCGGAATTATCAAGAGCATTTCTGCGAGCTTCTGGATTGACGACCAGTCCACGCCCTTCTGCCTTGCAGACGGTTAGTCGTAGCTGCCACCTAGAAACCATTATTGCCAATGCCAGATTCACCACGTTCGGAATATTCCAAAGGCTATCAATTTGTTAACATTGGTGGTGATCGAAGTAGCCTCTCTGCCTCCTGACCGTGCGCTAGGCTAGTTTGATACGAACTTTTCCCCTGTTCTTCGAACCGTTTCTGAAAGGTTATAATTTCTTATAATTCTCATTCGGAGCGTTGACCTTCAAGCCCGCTCCGGCCACTTTAGGCTCATGGCCGGTGTACAGGTATTCATCCTTCAAAGCAATCCGCACTCACGGTAAACGGGTAGCCGCAGGCCACGCAGGGTTATGGCCAGCCTATCCCTGTCGTAGTCCACGCCACAGGTTTCGCATTTCGATATCCCCCAAGCAGTCAGCTTATCACCACAGACAGGACACTCTGAAGTCCCTCTTGAGTTCACATAAACGGTCTTGTATGAGGACTTGTATTCGATCATCTTTTGGTAAAGCCTTTTATTTGTTCAACTTCCTCCTGAACTTCCTGTTGTTTCCACTAGTCCAAGTCTTCAAAGGCAAACGATGCGCCTGGGTTTTCCTTTACCATCTCCGTAGCTTTTGCAAATCATTGACACGGTTCTTCTGCCTGCCTCTGGCCTGGCGCAGTTTCCTGTACTTCTTCTGTTTGTTGTGTATGTGCTTCTGCAGGCTCTTCCTCCTCCTGGAGAAGTCGTTCTGTATGTGCGCTATGTCAGAAATGCTCTGTGTGTCAGTTCCTTTCAGCGCAGGCCTACCAACATTCACCATCGCAAACGTGGAATCTATCGTGGAGAAGTTCAGGTCCTGCGCCACGAAACTGCCGCCTAGGCTCCTTTCCTTTTTCGATATGGTGAAAGTTATACATACAAAATTGTCAGTCAGCAAGAGATCTGAAGCTTTGCCCTTGCTGTATGCCAGGAAGTGCTTGTTCTCAGTGTTTATTGGGACGTAAACGTAATGCCCGGGCTGGAGCGTTACCCTTACTCTATCGCCTTCAACCTTGAACAGCTCGCCGTCAATCTTCATTTCAAGCTTCTTCACAACAGGTATCCTCAGCTCGCCATGATGGTTCTTCTTATATTATCAGGCAACGGCGGAAACGGGGCCGAGGTGGTGAATCGCATAATCGTAGTTTGACGCGAACCACGGCTTGACCTCAATGCAATTGGCGAAGGTATCCTATTGCAATATGTATGGCCATTTCATAGGCAACTTCAATAGCATACCTTATCGCGTTCTGCATGTCGTGAGGTATTCCCTTCTGTGGTTCATAGTCCCGGCAATTGTCCTCTTTTGAATTTCCATGGATGGCTCATGGCTTTATCGCCTTCAGTATTTCCTTTATCTTCATATACATTATAGCTACTTATAAAGATCATCGTGGCTGTTTCTAACCTTTTCCTTGTGAGCGCCCTCTGCAGGTCCTTGATGCGCTCCGCCGGCTATGCTGGTTCTCTAGTGTTCGGAGTGCTATAGTATTCAGGACACCCACATCAACACTAACTGAACCCTGCCTTGGTATATTTTCCACGGTTAACGCTATGAACCACTGTTCTATGTCACGTATGACAGTGAGCTCCTTTCCCTTCTATAGGTCGATGTAATCTTATCTTTAAAAGGCAAATTTTATTGCCAATAATTTTGAACCAAAATATGTGAGTGAGTTGCCATTTGAATTTTGCAAAACAAAAAGGCTCAATATGCCCCAGATGAAATACAATGTTCTGCAGAACTTGATAGCACATTTAGAAATTTGTAGTTATGGCAAAATACGGTGAGAGATGGTGAACTACCCCGCCCTTGCGGACGGGGCCACGCCCGCTTGTTTGGAGCTTCAACGGCAATGCTTGCTTTCACATGTGGAATACGCTTTATGTATTTGAGCACGCTAGAGGCATAATCCTCTGCGAGCGTCTCGCCTAGGTTCCCTAGGCAAAGCCCTTCTTGCTTATTTGCAGCACCTACATCCCTATCAAATACTGAATGGCATGAAGGGCATACTGCCATTCTATC
>JARVJW010000009.1 GCA_029775955.1 Nitrososphaeria archaeon
TTTCTCCATCATAGCCATCTAGGAGGTTTGTGTCCCATGATATTGGTTTTTCAACCTTTAGTCCTGCTTCTTTTCTAACGTTTTAGGCTGTATGAGTTCGCCTAAGCCATTTATCCCAACACCACGCTCTTCTCAAATCTATACTCTCTTCGTAAGGTTTCACTGAAATCCCATTCCTGTAACTGTAAAGCGTTTCCTTGACTCTAACGGATCTTCAGTTCAGGCCTATTTCTTCCTGCTCGCCCACGAATGTATCCTTTCCTCCACGATTCAAGCACGGAATAAGCCTGTTTTATTGCTGAGCCCACGTAATGCTTGGAATAGGCCCACCCTTCAAGATACTAAGCCTTTTTCCAAAAGTCTTATCCTTCCTCTTCCATAACTCATCCAGGATAGAGTTTGTGCATGTAATCCTCTATAAGCCCATTTACCTCAAGGTCATGTGGCATTGATGCTTTGACCAACAAGCTTCTTGACACCATCAATAACCTCCCCATACCTATGGCTTCTCATTCCATAGAGCCTTCCAGCAAAGTGAGAAACTGTCGTAATTAAGTCTTCAACAAGTTCTCCTTGAGTCTTTTCATCATGGTTTACTACTTCTATTTCTGTTCCGAAAGTTGTGAACACTTTCTTTAAAGTTTCAATACCAAACCCTGTGAGCCTGTCTTCATAAGCGATTATCACTTTAGATATACTTCTATATTTACCAATATTTAAATCTATTTATATTGAAACTGTAGTCTACGGCGTAAAATCCGCATTATAAAATGCCGTCTCTAAAAAATTATAAATTCTTATAACCATAATTCGGAGCGTTGACCTTCAAGCCTGCTCTAGCCGCCTTAGGCTCATGGCCGGTGTACAGGTATTAATCATTCAAAGAAGGCCATTCGCACTAACGGTAAAGGGGTAGCCACAGAGGCGCAGGGTTATGGCAAGTGAGGCCAGCCTATTGGTCAATGTCACAGGTTCCGCATTTCGATATCCCCAAGCCTGGTGCTTCAGCTTATCACCACAGACAGGACACTCAGTCCCTCTTGGGCTCACATAAACGGTCTTGAATGAGGACTTGCATTCAATCATCTTCTGGTAAGCCTTTCATTTGTTCAACTTTGTCCTGAACTTCCTGTTGTTTCCACTAGTCCTTATTCCGTTCAAGTCTTCAAAGACAAATGATGCGCCTGGGTTTTCCTTCACAGTAGCAAGGCATCATTGACGCAGTTCTGCCTATTGTGCTTCTGTAGGCTCTTCCTCCTCCTGGAGAAGTCGTTCTGTATGTGCGCTATGTCAGAAATGCTCTGTGTGTCAGTTCCTTTCAGCGCAGGCCTGTCATCACCAAGCAAACGTGGAATCTATCGTGAAGTCCTGCGCCACGAAGCTAGTGTCCTTTTCCGACATGGTTAACACACACAAAATTATGTCTCTGAAGCTTTTACTGTACTAGTGCTTGTTCTCAGTGTTTATTGGGACGTAAGCGTAATGCCAGGGGTAGAGCGTTGCTTTGTCACCTTGAACAGCTCGCCGTCAATCCTCATTTCAAGCTTCTTCACAACAGGTATCCTCAGCTCGCCATGATTGTTCTTCTTGTATTATCAGGCAACGGCAGAAACGGGGCCGAGGTTGTGAATCGCATAATCGTAGTTTGACACAAACCACGGCTTGACCTCAATGCAATTGGCGAAGGTATCCTATTGTGATCGCGTATAGCCATTTCATAGGCAACCTCAAGGGCGTGCCTTATCATATTATGCATGTCCGTGAGGTACTTCTTCTTGTGGCTCATAGTGCCCGACAATTGTCCCCCTGGATTTCCATGGATAGCTCATGGCTTCATCACCTTCAGTATTTCCTTTATCTTCATATATATTATAGCTACTCATAAAGGTCATCGTGGCTACTTCTAACCCTGTTCTAGGTGCAGCTCCCTCAAGGAGGTATTGCTACTGGAACGGGCCTATTCGTGTACGATATGCAGCTCATTATTGACTGCTACCTGAATGTCAGTCGCAACTTAGCTATGCTCGCCGCCAATTCAACGTAGAGGATAAACGGCCGTGGAGGTTCATGCCCACGGCGGCAAGTGCCTTAAAAACAATCAGAAGCACAGCATATTGTGCTATCACCAATGTATAGGTATAGAAGAACGGTGTGTAGTTCACCTGTAATATGGAACTGCCGCCTTTTCGATTGTTTTGCCTTCCCTTGATGCCCTTACCTTCTTTATAGCTTCTTCAAAATGCTTCTGACCAATATAAACCTGTTCTAGTCCCTTCCGAGCATCTTCTGGCGTTTGATGTTTTCTCAAATATTCCTGCAACACTATGGATATTGCTGTATTTACAACAGATTCAAGATCCGCTCCACTAAAGTCCTCAGTTTCATCTGCTATCCTTTCCAAACTCACTTGATCATCAATAGTGCAAAGCCCTTCTGATACGCCCTCTGAAGTGCAAATGGGCACATCCTTGATATGTATTTTCAGTATTTCCAGCCTTGACATTTTATCAGGCTTTGGCACGTATATCAACTTGTCGAATCTGCCAGCTCTAAGCAACGCCGGGTCTATCATATCAATCCTGTTCGTCGAACCAATTACCACCACGCCATGGAGCGGTTCTATTCCGTCAAGTTCTGTAAGCAGCTGAGAAACAACCTTTTCCGTGACGCCGCTGTCAGCTGCTATTCCCCTGACCGGAGCAAGTGCATCCAACTCGTCAAAAAATATTATGCATGGAGCAGCCTGTCTAGCTTTCCTGAAAACCTCCCTTACCGCCTTTTCCGACTCGCCCACCCATTTAGAAAGCAGCTCAGGGCCTCTTACACTTATAAAGTTTGCCTCACTCTCTGTAGCTACAGCCTTCGCAAGCATAGTTTTTCCAGTGCCTGGCTGGCCGTAAATTAAAATCCCCTTTGGTATCCTGTATATAAGTCTCTTGTAAACATCAGGAAATTTTAGTGGCCATTCAACAGCCTCCTTAAGCTCATTCTTGACGTCTTCCAGCCCACCTATATCTTCCCATTTTACTTCAGGTGTTTCAAGGTAAACCTCTCTCATTGCCGATGGTGTAATCTCTTTAAGGGCATCTACAAAGTCCTGCATTTTTACCTTGAGTTCCCCAAGAATCTCTGCTGGGATCCTTTCCTCCTCCAAATTTATTTTCGGAAGGACCCTTTTAAGAGCCTTCATCGCGGCTTCCTTACACAGATATTCAAGGTCTGCTCCAACGAAACCGTGCGTTTGAGACGCAAGCCTTTCTATTTCAACATCATCAGCAAGCGGCATATTTCTAGTATGAATCTGTAATATTTCCAGCCTGCCAGTCTTATCTGGGACTTTTAGCTCAATTTCCCTGTCAAACCTTCCAGGCCTTCTAAGTGCTGGGTCAATTGCATTTGGCCTATTTGTGGCGCCAATTACTATAACCTTTCCCCTAGCTTCAAGCCCATCCATCAGGGTTAACAGCTGACTTACAACCCTTCTTTCAACTTCACCTGTAACTTCATCCCTCTTAGGAGCTATTGCATCAATTTCATCTATAAATATAATTGAAGGTGCCTTCTCCTTTGCTTCTTGAAATTTTTCCCTTAACCTAGCCTCAGATTCCCCATAAAATTTACTCATGATTTCAGGGCCTGAAATATGTATAAATGTTGCATTTGTTTCATTTGCCACAGCCTTGGCCAGTAGCGTTTTTCCTGTACCTGGCGGGCCGTAAAGAAGGACACCCTTGGGGGGCTCTATCCCCAGCCTTTCGAACAACTCTGGATGCCTAAGCGGAAGCTCGACCATCTCCCTTATCTTCTGTATCTCATCTTTCAAGCCGCCTATATCTTCATACGTTATCCTTGGCACTCCCTTCAAGCCCTGTCCCTTTCCACTTCTTTCAATTACAGTTTTCTGATTTATTATAACAGCCTCCGCATTTGCTGGTGAAGTTTGAACTACGTTGAATGTTATCCTGCCACCAAAGTATGGTACAATAATGTTATCACCTTTGACAACCGGAAGCCCTTCCAAGGCGTCAGTTATGTACCTTTCATCTATGTATGGCACATCCTCAAGCGGTGAAATAATTATCTTCTCAGACGGCACAGCTTTTACCTTTCTTATCGATACGTTATCACCAATAGCAACCCCAGAATTGCTTCTTATAAGACCGTCAATTCTTACTATTCCCCGCCCTTCATCAGTTGGGTATAGTGGCAAAACCTTTGCTACAGTTTTCCTTTTGCCCCTTATCTCAATCACATCACCGCTCTGGAGGTTTAACACGTCCATAACTTCATAATCAACCCTAGCAACACCACGGCCAACATCTCTAGTATAAGCCTCCATTACCTTTAAAGTAACAGAGTTCGACTCTGTCATATCACAATACCTCAGTAGTATTAAATCGCATTGGCTTTTATATTTTTCCGCATCTTTCCTTTCTATCTTTCATCAACTACTAACCCCTAAAGTAGTTTAGCTTGTTGCTGGCCTTCCAGTAGACATAGATTCACTGAACCGCAACGATTGGCTGGTTGATCAATTTACGAGCGCAAGCCTACCTGCTTCAGCGATAGGTTAGGGAGTTATATAAAGCTTATATAGACACGGCATATATATTGATGCAAAAGGGTGATTTCGCATCGGCAATAATGGATGCCAGCTGGGCCAACTACGCTAACTGTCTACAAGGCAGAAAGGCGTGGTGGACATGTAATACTCGTCAACCCAGCAACATCGCAGAAATGCTCCAGATGCTGGATCCCGATATGAAAGACCTATCTAGGTTAACATTCAAATGCATGTAGATAGGGATATAAATACGGTCAGAAATATTCTGGCTGCGGGTCAGGAACTGGCCAATGTGGAGGAACTGCCTCTACTTGTCCAACAAAGGCGGATAAGCAAGTTTGTTCCTATGAAAGAAGCCCAAAGGCTTTAGCCATGGGTAGGTTCGCGCGGGGGTCGCCTAGACTGGTCAATGGCGCGAGGCTCAGAACCTCGTCCCGTTGGGGTGCGTGGGTTCAAATCCCACTCCCCGCACTTTAATTTACGTATCCAATTCTTGCATTTTTAAAGGAGGAGTAGAATATAATAGTATGATATATGTTTATACCCACAGCCTAAAACGTGCTTGTGACCTGCTCAAAAGGGCGAAAATAGCTGAGAAAGACAGAGTTTTAACAGTTAATGGCACAAGCTATGTAAGAATGGTAAACAATACATAAATCATGTATATACTCTTACGGCCGGGCGAGGTGGCATGATAGCTTGGCCTCACTGTCGCCACACTCCGCATGGATCGGAAGCTCAGGGTCATACGTACCACTGGGAACCAACACGAATACCTGAATCGGAGATTAACTAGGCCTTAGGCACAATTATTATCGGATCGATGCGTGCCAGTGCTTCCTTCCCTATGTGTCCATTATCCTCAAGCCCGATATTATATCTGTCATTACATCGTAGTTCTTCAGCCTGTTCCTGAACTTTTCGTCCATAATCCTCTTCATCATTGAGAAGGTCTGCTCCACAATTATCCTGGCCTTCGCTAGCCGCTGTCGTACATCCCTATGAGATTCTTGACCTTTATCTGGGGATTGAGCTCAGGAAATTCATCCTTCATACACTAGGTCGGCGTCACCCCGCAGGCAGCTTCAGGTGACTCTTCTTAAACACATCATAATCGTGCCCATAGCATGCTGTGTCCTATGGATTTTAGTCCCCTTATTGTTCGCTGGATCTTTACGGTATGCTTTTGTCGGAGTAATGGCTTTGCTTTGCCCCGGCCTAGGTATCTCCGTGGCATCTATGAACGCCTTGAAGTTCTCCTCTACATCCTCGGGCGCCTGCGCCCTCATGGCGCTCTCCTACAGCTTCTCAGAAGGACCTCTTTTACCACAGGCTCCAGCTTGTGTATGCCCTTAAGCACAGTGCTCTGGTCCGAACAGGTAGGAGGTCAGGGTGGGGGTTATGTACTCTATAGTGTATGAACAGCCTATCCTTTAGGGACAGCTTGAACTGCCTTCCAGTCTCTCCTGTCCTTGTAAGGTTTTCCCCACCTTGACATGACTATAGTATACAACAGGCATATATTTATATTCTTAGAAACCTTCCAGGTGTTGTGGAAACGGCAGTCCTGATATCGTTCACTTTGAGATGACAGGAGCAGGGGAGAGATCTCAAAGTTCTACCGTGATCGGTATGAGAGCCACTCTCACCATGGAAGATATAGATCAAGCTAACCTTGACAAGATCGGGAACATACGCTATTCCAAGGGCGTGTTCATGATAAGAGAGGAGGATCGGAGAAAGGTTGTCTCTTACCTGAGAAAAAGGGGTGCAACTGTGGTCCTGTGGAAAGTTATTCCCAGCAGGAAGAAAAAAAGCTCCTGGAGTTACAGGTCACTTAAATATTTGTTCAACAGAGCAGCCTGTTAGCACACTTACAACATAATTCAAGCCTTCGAAGAATCAGGGGATGGAAAATTAATGTTGTGCTTTTGAGCCAATTAAGGTTGTATTGTTGACTGACCTTATTATGCTCTCAATTGTATATTTGGAATGGTATGGCAAAGTTCTGATTCAAGGTTTTAGAGAATACTTGGCATTTCATGTTTGGCCCCCATTGGTTTGTTCATCTCTAAAATCTATAAGCTAATGATGCCCTAAATTAATTGTTCTAAAAGAGTAGAATGCCATACTTGCGGAAATACTGCTACAGTTCGCTATCATCCAACCCCTAAGGGGAATCCTCTGAAGAGGTGGGGGCTTTAATAGCTATGTCAACTACTAACCCCTAAAGTAGTTTAGCTTGTTGCTGGCCTTCCCGTAGGCATGGATTCGCCGAGCTAACGATTTGCTGGTTGGCAGCACTCAGATTTACCAAGCACTTTAATGTTCCTTGAGGCATTTAACTTAAAGCCACAGTTCAGGCAATTAAAAGGCCTTTTCTGTTTTTCTTATTGGTATAACCACATCTGGAGCACTTTTGTGATGTATATCTTGTTCACAAACAACAGTGTTTTGCCCATGCCTTGTATTTAATGAATTGCTTGACCGAGCTTGAATCTCCTCCCCTGTTTCTCATCTTCTTTGGCTCAAGACGTCAAAGGGCAGGTTTTGATATTACATAGTTAAGCACTAACCGTCTTTGCGGTGAGCAGAACGAGTGCCCAAGTGCTGTAATCTCTTTCTGCCGTATTGATACCTT
>JARVJW010000106.1 GCA_029775955.1 Nitrososphaeria archaeon
TGCCATTTTAATATATATTCTTAACATCAACCTTAAAAGTTTACGCATTTTAATCAACTTGTAAGGACAGATTTAGAAATAATGTAGCTTGTAGCCCAACTTGACACTTATGTCAACTATTTCTGTCATCACCTGATTTATAGTGTTTGTCATCAAGTGTTGTCATGCCCATGGATATGTCCTGGCACGACTATAACGAAGCATTAGTGGAAAGGGGAAGCATGATCCTGGACTCCTGGAAGGAGGAGTTGCGAGAGATGAACGGCAGCAACAAGGTAGGTTCGTGTACCCGGATTCGTACATCGAATTCCTGTCGTACCTCAAGGTTGGCCTTGACATACAGGACCGTACAGGGGATTACCAGGTCGCTCTCCGAATACTTTAAACCCATACAGGAGGTACACTTTACTCAAATAAGGGTGCTGTCCATGGTGAGGAAAAGGAAGTTAGGACCGATCACGGCTACAAATGACAAGGAGGGGCCATAGTTGTGGACTCGGCATATCCATCACAAAGAAGGGCCCCTATATAGAGCAGATGTGGAGGAGGGAAAGGAGGAAGTTCATCAAGCTGCACATAATGGCCGATAGGAAGGGCAAGGTGGTCGGGTTCAGGGTCACCTCTGAAAGGACTGGCGATACCAAGAAGTTTGTGCCCCTCGTAAAGGAGACAGTAAGGAAGAAGGGGAACGTAACGAAGGCCTACGCCGCCTACGACTCAAAGAAGAACTTCAACCTGCTTGGCTGGGCATAGAGCCGGCCATAAACCTGAGGGAGAACGCTGTAGCCAACTCTGAGGGGTCCTATGCCAGGAAGCGGGAGGTCCTGCTTCAGCACAGGCTAGGACGTGAGGGATGGAAGCGGGCTAAGGAGTACGGTTGGTGGAGATATTCTTCTCTGTATCAAGAGGGTGACAGCGTAAGCTCTAGACGATTTCAGAAGGCTGGGCTGTCACTAAAGGTGTTACTGTACAGCAAGTTTCAGTCCATGTAGGGAAGGAAGGAACTCACTTGCTGGACCCGTCCTACGGAGAGGAATTGCATTAACAGGAGTTGAGCTACAAGCTAGAAATAATGAAAAAACTCTTAAAGCAAGTCAAAAGCGCTTCTAAAGGTTAGAATTTCGATGATCAGACAACCTTATCTCCAAGCCACTTATGAAACCCAGTATAAAAAATGACCCTGAGCTGTGTCCGATTTTTGACGTTGTTTTTATGGAATATTCTAGATCGTTGGCACCCATACAGGCTTCAATCACTGCTGCCGCCTCATACCCAAATTCACCAATTGTAGCGCAATTTAAGTAGCCCTGACTTATCCAATTGGTTTTTACCAGATTGTTTTTTACAATTTCTGCAAGTTTAGCAAAGTAGTAAGAACCCCTAAGGGAAGCCAACATACCCACAAGCGCATCATCTCCAGATGGTGTGAGCCCAGTACCCAGCCCTATCATGTATTTAGCTTGTTCAAATCCAGCCCCTTTTATAACATCAGCAACAAGTCGCCTTAATCTTTTTATGACTAATTCATCTAAATTATGCAGTGCAAATACCCCATTTATCAACGCATCAACATATTCCGGGCGCAGGATGTACCTTCTTGCCCAGAACAAAACCTTGTTATATGTCTCCACATTTATATCAATTATTGTCAATCTTGATGTTGACCAAATTTTTGCATCAACAAGATCTATTTCATAGTTTTTGCCAAGTTTAACTACATTACCATCCTTTAGCACAGGGTCCCCCTTCCTAGAATTTGGCAATAAATTTAACTTTATCCCCAGAGGTTGGGGTCCTTTGGATGGTCCTATTATCCATAGAGGATTATCTCCAAGCACGTTTATTGCCTCATCAAATACCTGCATTACATAACCTACATACATTTTGCCAATACAGGCTGAAACATAATTAGCGTTATATTTTATCATGGGCATTAATGGCACTAATTATGGATTTAATTGTGACCTGTGGATTTGGACTCTTCGTGATTGCTGACCCAACCACAAATATGTTTACTTTTAATTGATGAAAACGCCTTATTCTTTCTTCATTGAGGCCACCTGCTACAGAAATTACAGCCTTTCCATTTACAGCCTCTATTTCTTTTTTTAGTATATCTGCACCTATTTTTTCCTTAATTTGCTGGTCAATACTAACATGAAAAGAAACTATATCAACACCGATTTTTATAAGTTCCAAAGCCCTAGTAGCTGGAGTTTTAACATTAATTGTATCCGCCTCAAGTAGGATTCCTCTGGCTTTAGCTGCATTATTTGCAGATTCTACTGTGCTGTTATCTGAACATCCAAGCACAGTAACTATATCCGCCCCTGCATCAGCAGCCATATTTACTTCTAATTCCCCTACATCAGCGGTTTTAAGGTCGGCTAGTATCAATGCATCATTTATTTGTGTCTTTAATTCCCTGACAGCTTTCATGCCATACATTTTGATCAGAGGTGTACCGGCCTCAATTATGGTAACCCCTTCTTGTTGTGCAATCTTTGCTATCTTTATGGCTAAGTCCAAGTCTAGCAAATCCAGAGCTACCTGCAGGTTTCTTCCTTTTAGCAAAGAATTATCTTGCATGATTGGAGTTAACCAGATTGGTTAATTAAGATTTTATCTAGTGGCAGTCATGGAATGCCAATTGTGTTGCCAATACCTGCGACAATCACTATGTCGCCCTCTTTTGTCCTTTCTTTTATAGCCGCTTTCACCTTCTCTGAAGCATCTAGGGACGCCCTCCTGACTTTATCAGTCATTTTGCATATAGCCTCCTTAAGAGACATTTTTACCACTACTACATAAAGCGGAACTTTCTTTCTAGCGGCAGCTTCTTCTACTTCAAATCTATCTGTTCCAAGCCCTCCTATGGCAACGCCATAACCTTCGACCGTTTCCCCAGTATCTTCCCCTTCCAACTTTAATGCTGCATCGACAGTGATCACCATCGAAGCAGGATAACTATCCAGAACCTTTGAAATGGCTTCGCCTGGCACGCCAACAGTTCCTCCAGGTCCCTTTGCTTTTATTAATACAAGTTTTCTGCCTTCAAAATCAATCTCTCCCATTTCTGTGTCTTTTACTATTTCTTTATATTGAACGTTTGGGGAAAGCTGTGTAAGCACTACTGGTCCCAGTGTATCTCCTATGCTTTCCCCGCTGATGAATGCGGGCATACTTTCGAAATATGCCTCAGCTGCGTCTATTATAGATGGCATTTGAATCTGCAACATTATAAGTGAATAGTAATCATGATATTTTTTGGCAGATATATAGTAATGCCTTACAAATTTGTATATTTCATTCAATGCAAGCGCAGATTCTGCTATATTACTCATATTCTGGATGGATACAATAGATTCGTTCGGCATAAGCCTCTTGAGTCTCCCTATAAAGAAATCTTCATAGTTCCTTACAAGCTGTTCAAGTTTGTTAACTACACCGTGCGGATCCATGTTTGTAGGCTTTATGAGAAAGGTATTTGTAATTATGTTAGCCTCTGATTTTGCATCTGCGTCAGTAACCCCTTTCTTTTTAAGTGTATCAATGAATGTATTCATCGCATCACTATTCATCTTTTCAAGTTTCTGTAATCTTTTGTTTACATTACGTAATGACAGTTCTATCTGTATTCTTTGCCCATATGCTAAAAATACTACTATGAGTATTATCCACGCGAAGTTTGACCCATAAACCAGCAGATCCATTAATGATGCCATATATCCCGGCATTTTAGAATACTTTAATATAAACATTATTCAAGTTATGGGTCCTGATACCTAGCGTATCCTTTAAACTCACCAATATCCTTATTCCTTTTTTCATACCAGCTTCTGGGAAGGCGTTAATGCATTACCTTCCATCTTCTTTAGCCTTATTTACCATATCCCTGAACGGCATACATGCCTCAGTTTTGTGAACGGGGTCAAGCACATAATTCATGCTATTGTAGCTCTTCTGTTAAGTGCCCTCTGGAGCAAGCAGCTCATTAAATGGCATCTTTGTCACAAGGGGTATAAGCCCTGGAAGGTATGATAGTGCTAAGGTGAACGAATCTGGAAACCTGACCTTTCCATCTACTGCCTCTTGAGCTCAGGGTTAACCCTGACCTCCTCCATTAGCTTCTTAACCCTTGGATATGTTTCATCAGTACATGACTCAAGCCTCTCAGACAGCTCCTTTGCGTTCTTAACCCCAAAAAGCAATTAATGTCTATGCCGTAAAGCCCATCCTTCACTAGGGGAACCCTCTCCCTGTCAGCATATGTATTTCAATATGGCATAACTGCCAACTTGCATGCCCATTGTCGCAAGAATGTTCACGTAGTATGATGAACCGTTAATTGGCAGGTTAACTATCTATCGATGGTCTGTTAATTGTCCCAGGATAGAATGGGCCTGCCACGACTTCCTGCAATCTGTGCACCCTGAAGACTTACATCCACAAATCTGTTATCAGCCTTGCAAATGAACCTATCCACCTTATATGAATTGCAGTAAGGGCACCTGAATCTGTGTTGCCGTCATAAAGCTGTGCAAGCTGTATAGGACTTGGGCAAGTATTTCTTTATGGTCAGGGAGCCTCATGGCAATACATCCTTGCGCCAACGCGTAAATTATGTTGAAAAAATATTTGATAAATTAGTCAACACATTTAAAAAGGCATCACCTAGGCAATGCCAATAATTTTTTATAACTTATTTCTTATATTTATGATATGGAAAATACAAAGGCTGTTATTTTGTGCGGAGGAACCGGCAGTAGGCTCAGACCATTGACATATTATTTTCAGAAAACGATGTTACCAATAGGCAATAGCCAAAAGCCCATACTTGAATACGTTATAGGTTACATCAAACATTTTGGAATAAACAGCTTCACTTTGCTTGTAGGTTATAAAGCAGAACAAATAATTAATTACTTTAAGGATGGAACGCAGTTTAACACGCAAATAGATTATTCTTATGATAGGGAAGATATTAAAGGGAATGGCGGCGCGCTTATAAACGCTTATCTTGCCAACAAATTTGACGGTTATTCGAACGTGCTAATATATTATTCAGATATACTTACAACGCTTGACATATCAAAGATGCATGACCTACACATAACAAACGGTTTTGATGCAACAATAGCAGTTTCTGATCATTATAAACTGCCAGTTGGTGTTGCCAAAATAGAAAATGGTAAAGTTATAAAATTTGAAGAAAAACCAGATTATAATATAAACTCAACAATTGGAATTTTAATATTGAAGGTAGGTGTAATAAAGAAGTTTGTAGATATAGGTGGAGATGTTGATATAATGAAAGATATGATCCAGAACTTAGTTACTGAAGGAAATGTTGGGGCTTATGTTACTAATGATTTCTGGATCGATGTGGGTAGCACTGATACATATGAAAAATTAGACCATAGTACCGTAGACAATATGTTTGGCAAATACATAATCTGACATATGCGTAAACACTGGCAAAAAATTTGTCTAAAACCGCAGATACAGTAACTCTTTTATAAACAATAAAATAAATGTGTTTATTGAACAAGATACAAATAAAACATTTTGAACTTTTATTTAATCTTATGTTGCTTGGAGCAAAGGACAATTATGTAAAAATAAAAACAGCAGACCTTGCTGCTAAGCTTGGAAAATCACAGCAGGCTGCCAGCATTTATCTGATAACCCTTGAACGCGAAGGCCTTATAGAGAAGCAATCCAGCAGGGATGGAACAGTTGTGAAAATTACACAAAGTGGTCTGGATCAGCTGGTCACCGTTTATCTCCTTTTAAGAAATGAACTTGAAGAATCGCCAACTTCAATAGTGCTTGAAGGATCTGTATTTAGCGGAATGGGTGAGGGTGCATATTATATGAGCTTACCCAAATATAAGGAGCAATTTTTGAAAAAGTTAGGGTTTGAGCCCTTTCCTGGGACGCTAAATTTGAAAATTGACTTAAGGCATATAATGGAAAGGGAAAAGCTAGAACAGTATAAGCACCTAGGAATCAAAATAGAGGGATTTAGTGACGGAGCCAGGACATATGGGGCGCTGTGGTGCTTTCATTGTCTTATTGAAAGTATCAGGGGCGCTGTGGTGCTAATCGAGAGAACCCATTACGATATAAGTGTAGTTGAAGTTATATCACCTGTAAATTTTAGAAAGGAATTAAGCCTTAATGATGGGGACAGGGTGAAAATAACCATTTTTATCTGATATTGAATTTGGTATGCGGCAGCCGGGATTTGAACCCGGGATTTCCAGCGTGGCAGGCTGACGTCCTAGACCAGGCTAGACGACTGCCGCTCCATAAATCATGTTAAATAAACTTCTAATAAGCTTAACTGTTAGGAAACTTTTGTGTCAAATGCTCCTGAATTAATTTCAGCAAGTACTTCCTCAGGTGTTTTGTTTTCAACCTTTATGCCGAGAGACGCGCATGTACCCACTATCATCTTTATTGCACCCTTTAATGTTTTCGCGCTTGTATTATCATATTTACTTTTGGCGATTTTAACAACAGAATCAAAAGAAATATTTCCGGCCCATTCTGTGCCTGCTTTTGCTGAGCCCTTTTGCAGCCCAATTTCCTTTAATATAAGAGCTGATGTTGGAGGCAATTTAACAACCACGTTAAATGTTTTATCTGAATACACCTCTACAGATACTGGCACCTTCATTCCTTTGTAATCAGCCGTTAAATCATTAATTTTCTTTACAACCTGCATAACATTCAGTGCCAAAGGGCCAAGAGCTGGCCCAATTGGAGGGCCGGCATTGGCCTCTCCGCCAGGAACTATAAAATTAAAGGCCTTCTTTTCCTTTTCTGCCATGACAAAATCCTGCATGATAACTAATTTAAACCTTTATGCTATGGTGAACTACCCCGCCCTTGCGGACGGGGCTTCTGCCACGCCCGCTTGTTTGGAGCTTCTCGCTTCAACGGCAATGCTTGCTTTCACATGTGGAATACGCTTTATGTATTCGAGCATGCTACTTGTAGAGGCATAATCCTCTGCGAGCGTCTCGCCTAGGTTCCCTAGGCATAGCCCTTCTTCCTTTATCTTATTTGCAGCACCTACATCCCTATCAAATACTGAATGGCATGAAGGGCATACTACCATTCTATCTGATAGGTTCAGATGCTGCACTGTGCCACAATTCATGCATACGCCAGTTGTTCTTATGAAC
>JARVJW010000199.1 GCA_029775955.1 Nitrososphaeria archaeon
GGGCGACAGCGTAAGCTCTAGACGATTTCAAAGGGCTTAGCTATTGCTGCATAGCAGGTCAGTATAGGGATGGGCTGATTAGGCCTATCCTACTGGCAAGAGCCACATTGACATCAACTACAAGCTATTATGGCAAGATAAATTTATTAAATACCATTATTTAAAGTAAAATTGTGGAGTATCTTAGTATATTTTACATAATAATTGAGACTTTGCTTACTGTGTTTGGCATATACTGGGGTATAATTATTGTGGCAGGATTTTTGCAGAATATCAGGAATAACGTTAACATAGTTGACTATATACCAGTTCCCTTTTCTGTGATAATACCTGCTAAAAATGAAGAAAAAACACTTGGAAGGCTGCTGGAAAGGTTAACTAGGGTCAATTATCCAAAGGATAAGCTGGAAATAATAGTTGTTGAAGACAGTTCGACAGATTCAACCCCCAATATAGCTCAGTGGTATTCAAAAGAGTTCTCCAATGTTAAATATTATCACCTCGAAAAAAATAAGGGCGGCAAAGCTGAAGCACTCAATTACGGCGTTAATGTCTCCCATGGCAATTTAATAGCATTTTTTGATGCAGACGCACTTCCTGAATTAGATTACTTTAAAAAAGCAGTTAAAGGTTACTATGAGGGAAAAGAAGTGCAAAATGGCTTTTACAGATTCATAAATACAAGGGAAAGCTGGTTACCCACAATATCTTCGCTTGAAGCTGAAGTAGCAAAATATATAGCGCAAGGTAGCGAAAGGCTTGCATTTCCAGTTCCAATTTTTGGATATAATTTGATAATAAGCAGGAGCGCACTAAATCAAGTAGGTTTATTTAAAAAATCGCTCACAGAAGATATAGACCTCTGGGTTAGGCTTGTCAAGGCCAAGATTAAACCACATTACTTTAATGGCGAGGTTCTTATTGAGTCTCCATCAACCGTTAAAGATTTTGTTAACCAAAGGGTCAGATGGTACAGGGGGTTTCTAGATACTATAATGCTTTATAAATTTAATTTTAGTAATAGGCATGAATTGCATGTATGGTTATATTTGACAATGCCATTATTTGCAGCTATATCATTTATAATGTACTTTGTCGCTCCCACTGCAATAATGCTTTCACACCATTTGTATGGTTTACTTATGCTTAGTGGGGTGTCTTCAAATATCTTAGGCATAGCTTTAGGTGCGGCAATTTATCTTTATTATATTTATAGGGATAAAAATGTAAGTTTTAAAGGGCCACTATCGGTGATTTACACTTTTGTGCTGTTATATTCTAGTTTCTTAGCCGTTACGTCAAAAATATTTAGGAGGAATATCAATTGGACTGTAACAAAAAAAAGCGGATATATTGATATTAAAAAATTATAAAAAAATTTATAAAAATTTAATTGTATCACAAATATAACATACTGAATTTTTAAAATATACTTTAAAATATATGATTAAGGTTATATACTAGTGTTTTATGGCTATCATAAATTGAACACCAATGTCGCAGTAGAGATTAAAGCAAAAAAGGCTGGAAGAAAGCCTTATTACACAAAGGATAATGAATATATTAGTAGGCTAATTAGCCTCTATAATAGTGGTGCAAGCGTTTACCAAATATCGGAACAATTAAATATATCTGTGCCAACAGTTTATAGATGGCTAAAGGGCATTGGCTTATTTAAGGGCAGGGAAAGGGACCTAGAACAGCTTAAGCTTGAATTGGAGCTTAATGGCTTTGCTAAAATAGGTAAATTTATTATAGGAAAGAGGCTGGAAAAAACCGAATCCGGGTTAAGGACGGTTAGGATCAATTTTGGGGTAGGAATGGAAGGAAGGAAATTTTCAAGCACTGCATTCTTTGGTAGCAGACCCCCGGTAATGTTTTTTATAGTAAAGGACGAAAATCAGTTTAAATTCCATATATCAAAACTTATGGAAGGGTTATTTTATGAACACAATCCAAAACCAGAACAAAACCTTAAAAAGGCATTTACACATTTTGTACATTCATTTGGATTTGAAAGAACTTTAAATGATAGTCCATTTGAAAATATTAGTTAGCCTCCAAGTTTATACATGGATCTTACAAAGTTTGGTAACTCATTCTTCTCAATGTATTCTATAACACCTCTAAATTTACCATTAACTGAACTTTTAATTATTTCTTTTATTTTATCATCATCTAAGCCGATTTCAAGCGGCTTTTTTAAATCAATTTCAAAATGAGAATACATACATGGCACAAGTTTACCGTCTGCAGTGATTCTTAATCTATTGCAATCTTCGCAAAATGGCGCCGAAACTGATGGTATAATACCTATTTTGCCGGAACCGTTAACAGTATAATATGTTGACGTGCTATGTGGCTCTCTGGGAAATCCAACGAGCTGATATTTTGCTGAGATTTTATTCAGTATTTCTTTGGCACTTACAAATTCCGATGATGCCCATGCTTCTCTACCATTAAAAGGCTCATATTCAAGAAACCTAACTATAATCCCTGTCTTCAGCCCAAAATCAACAAAATCCAGTATTTCATCATCATTAACACCCCTCATCACAGTCATATTAACTTTAATTGGGTTCATTCCAAGGTCAATTGCAGTATTTATTCCTTTCATTGCAACTTTTAAATTTCCACCACCAGTTATTTTTTTGTATTTGTTTTCATTTAATGAATGAATACTTATATTCAGCTTTGAAAGTCCAGATTTTTGAAGTTCAGGGAGTTTGCTGGCCAAATAATATCCATTAGTTGTCATGCCTATTGTTTTAACATGGGTATGAACAGCTTGAATAATATACAAAATTTCTTTTCTAGCAAGCGGTTCTCCTCCAGTAAGCTTTACTTCATTAATCCCCATTGAAGAAAATAATTTTACTAATCTGTCAATTTCAGAAACTGTTAGCAATTCTTCCCTTTTGAAAAAATTTGGATTGGTTGGCATGCAAAAAATGCATCTGTAGTTACATTCATCAGTAACAGAAAGCCTCAGCTTTGTCATGATCCTGCCATATGTATCGCTTAACATTATATTCATAATAATATTACCCTTAATTAATCCTTTTTGATTAATTTTTTGGATAATTTTATTCTTTTCAAATAATTTAGAATCCAGGCCATTCATTTAACGTTCATGATAGACGCCACACAAGCTCACTGAGCTTAACCCATCTTCTTATATTATCATTCAAAGCGAATCGGGTCCTTGAGGTTGTTCCTGATGTCTGGCCGTAATCCGAGACTGTGTCCTCAACATAGGAGTTCATCATTGATGCAGTCATGAGGGCCCTGATGACAGAATCACTATTCCTTGCATATGTCTGGTATTTCATTGAGCCTCTCCCTAACATATAAAAGGTACTTCCAAACATTTAACATAGGAGGGTGGTTAGATTTGTCATAACAATTACTCGTTGCCATCCTACATAGAGTTTTGATCTACTATAAACGGTGTGGGTTTTTCTGCTCACTATTGATAAAATAGTTGCGAGTTTGCAGCATTTATGACCTCCTAGAAATCAATTTTAAAATTTACGTTGGATATACCTTAAGTAGCATTCCTTCAATTATTATAGGTGGGTCATAATTTGCTACATTAACTGCTTCAGAGAGTTTTGAACTTTTATCTGAATATATTTCAAATAGCACATCCCCCTTTCTGACTTTATAACCCTGCTTCTTATGCAAAATAATTCCTGAACCACTGTCAACCGGAGCCCCAGCTGCCTTGGCAATTCTTACTATAGATTCATTATCCACTAATATAATATAGCCATCGTTATCTGCTTTAAATTCATGTTTATAACTGCCCACGGGTATTTGATCAGGTTGAACTTCTGGGTTACCACCCTGTTCAGCTATTATCTGCTTCATTTTATTATATGATTTACCACTTAACAAATTACCCATGGAAATATCGTACCCTGTATTTCTTGAAGCTAATCCAGCAGTTTCCAACAATATACCTGCTAGAGAGGATGCTTTAGAAAGCAGGCTCATACTTGCTAAATTAGGGTCTATTAATGCTGAAAGCGCTTCCCTGGCCTCAAGCGCTGGCCCGATAGCCTTTCCAACAGGCTGACCACCGTATGTTATACCAGCTCTTATGTTTATTCCCAAGGTTTTTCCAATCTCTATAAATTCTTTTGCAAGCTTTTCTCCCTCGACTGAATCGCTGATTTTTGCCCCTCTCCCTGCAGGAATATCAAGCGCTACTACCTTAGCCCCTACTGCTAATTTTTTTGACAAAATACTTGCTATCATTAACCCTTTTGGGTCAATCCTTAGCGGATTTTCAATTCTTATAAGCAAGTCATCTGCAGGTGCAATATTAAGTGCTCCTCCCCAAACTATACATCCATGTACTTTCTCTACAATAGATTTTATTTCATTCAATTCAAATTTTACATTTGCTAATATAGACATTGTATCGGCGGTACCTGAAGGGCTGGTTATCGCCTTACTGCTTGTTTTTGGTATTAAAAGCTCTGTTAAAGCAACAGTAGGCACTATTAGCAGCGATACCTTGTTACCAGGCACGCCACCAATAGAATGCTTATCTACAGTAAAACCTCTTAAATTTAGTTTTTGCCCAGTTTCGACCATTGATATTGTAATATTTTTTATTTCTTCTTCATTTAATCCAATATAATTGGAAGCAAGTAAAAACGCCGAAATGTCAAGATCACTCAGTTCTGCCTTAACAAGGTCATTTATAATGCTTTTAATTTCTCCCTCGCTAAGCTTTTCACCATTCATTTTTTTCCTTATAAACTCTACTGACTGAGGTGTTGGTTCATAATTTACTTCCAATTTTTCTCCATTACTTGCTAAAATGGATTTTGCGACATTTTTGTAAAGGGCTATTGTGCCTGGTTTAACCAGAGATGATGACAGTTCAACTATGCAAGTTATACTGCCATTTTGAGAAGAAATGTGCACCCTGTCATTTAAGGTCAAACCGAATTTTTCAGCATCAAGATCGTTTAGGATTGCCGATTTTTTATTAGCTTCAATGTCAAGTATTTGCGCTAATAGTTGCATGTTAATAATTTAATTTTTATTTATTAATAAACTCTTGTTTTTTACCAATTACTTTTGTTCCTATTTTTTCCCCTTTTATCGCCATGAGCATCGAGCCTGCTTTTTTACCGTTTACTATATATGTTTCGATGCCTACGGATGAAGCAATAAAAGCAGCATCCAATTTAGATTTTATTCCACCTCTACCAAATTCGTTCATGCCATCTAAATTAGCAAATATTTTTTTATCATTAGGGCTTATAATGTCAATGGTCTCCTTTTTATTACCATTATTTATAAATACACCATCAACATCTGTCAGGAGCACAAGTTTTTTTGCCCCTATTCCTTTTGCTATAATAGCTGAAAGCCTGTCATTGTCTCCAAATTGTACCTCATTCTTTACATTATTTAAATTAAGGAGCTCCTTTACTGATACCGCATCATTTTCATTTATTATTGGAGTGATATTGAGCCGTAAAAGTGACTTGATTGTTCGTAAAAAATTATTATAACAATTTTTTATCATTAAATCTTCCTCAGTAATAAGAATTTGGGCAACTGTGAGCCCAGCTGCCGCAAAGCTATCTATATACATTTTTATTAGAGTAGGTTGACCAACAGCAGCAGAAACCTGTTTCTGTGTGAGATTAAGATCTTTGGGCTTAGTATCCCAGTTAAGCAGCGAAATTCCAGCAAGTATTGCTCCTGAAGTTACAATGACAACTGGCAATCCCATTTCCTTGATTGAAAAACTAGCCTGTTCAGCTATGGAATTTATCATACTTTTATCTAATTTACCGTTAGTTGATAGGACAGAAGTTCCAACTTTTACCACTACTGGTGATTTCAATGAGATAACAAAAATGCCGTGGATTTAAAAAATTTTCCCTATTAATGGGTGTGGACACATTGCATGGTTACCTATCAAAGTTGAATAGATTGTGCCATAAACCGGTGCATAGTTTTAAATTCTGTCATCACGCCTCTGGGCAAACCAGCATCTTGTCTGCAGCAAAGCCTCATAATTGCTCCTCTGATGATATTGTTCAAGGTATTTTATTTAATTACAAACTCTTTTATAGCGCCCCACTTTTGGGAACCATTTAACATTGAATTTAGGATTATGTGCACCTTCCCGCCAAACATGTCAACATCCATGTGAGATAGCCATTGCCCAGTCAAAAGCATTCATTTCTGACTTCCTAATGAGATATACATACTTCAGGCCCATTATGGTTAACATGTAAGCAAAGAGCTGCTTTTTCCTTATTGACCTTTTCCATATCCTTAAGCTTCTGGGTGTATAAATAGTTGATAGTCAGGGAGTAGCCTGTGTCATCATGTATTAGATGTTGTGATTCCCTTGAGCACATGCAGGTTGTGAATAGCTATCATTACCTGTGTACAGCCCCCTCAATTATCATGTAAAAAACTTACATCATTAAAAACATTACCGGCATGTCCTGTTTGGCTAAACTGCTTGATCAAGCTTGACCCTGCTTTAATGAGGATGGCCTGCTCTATCTAGATTATGCTGACAGCTCAATGCACCAGAGGTCTGGGCATTTTTCCTGCTTTCCCTCCCCGCAAAGTACTCCAATCCCTTTTTTGGATTGCTCAGTTTGCTGATATAATCATTGATTTCTGGATATAGTCGCTGTGCAGCCTGCTATGTATATAAACCGGAAGTTCGTTTCTCTATATATAAATGGCGAATAACGTTATGTTTCTTTATTATGGTAAATAATGTTAGAAGAGTGTCCTACACCCCCTATTAATATTTTATTTATATTAACATTTACAGGGAGTACAGAAAGAAATGCACAATGCCTGAGCTCAAGAAGGCCAAGCAATTACTGATAATGGAAGGGAAAGCATTACATTGAAATCGGGGAAACTGGCTTGCACATAAATAACAACAGAGTGCAACAGATCCTCAGGAATGCCGGTTCCGCAGTGAACTAGCCCAGGAAGTGGGTATGAAAGGGAGCACTCCAGGAGCTGTGGCACGTTGACTGGCACAGATCCAAGGTTGAAGGGCTTGTGGCTAATTTCCTACGAGGATTATCCATCTACATTATATGACATAAACCAACACCTCAGAATATT
>JARVJW010000048.1 GCA_029775955.1 Nitrososphaeria archaeon
AAAACCTCAGAATATTCAGTGAATACATTGATAGAAGCAATTGATTATGGTAGGCCTGAGCAGATCCTACCATGGGACAGCTTTCCATTTGAACAGGTAAGGGGATTAACCGAGTTTGAAAAGTTCCTGATAAATGAGCATTCATTTTAGGAAGTGTTGGCCATCCTCTTTAGGATGGGGTCAAGCTTCTCCTGATCAATCAGCTTGGCCAAACAGGATATGCTGGCAATGTTTTTAATGATGTAAGTTTCATACATGATAATTGAGGGGCTGTACCAGGTAATGATAGCTATTTACAACCTGCATGTGCTCTAGGGAATCACAGCATCTGATGCATGACGGCACAGGCTACTCCTTGACAGTCAACTATGCTAAGAAGGATATGGCAAAGGTCAATAAGGAAAAAGCAGCTCTTTGCTTACATCTATGTCATAATTGACCTGAAGGATGTATATCTCATTAGGAAGTCAGAAATGAATGCCTTTGACAGGGCAATGCTAACATGTTGACACTGATACAGCAAGGCTTGGCAGGCACTACATGACATGTTTGGCGGGAATAGTCCCAAATTCAATGTTAAATGGTCCCCAGAAGTGGGGCACTATGAAAGAGTTTGTAATTAAATAAAATACCTGAACAATACCATCAAAAGAGCAATTCTGATGCTTTGCTGAAGATGCTGGTCATTGCCCAGAGGCGTGATGACAGAATTGAATGCTATGCACTGGTTCATAATCTATTCAACTTTGATATGCAACCATGTAAGAATAGCGTCCTACACACTAACAAAAAGCTTATTTCGTTATAATTTTGAGTTTGTGGTATGTCAATACTGGTTTTGGTTAGGCATGGCGAATCTCTGTGGAATAAGGAAAATAGATTCACTGGATGGGTTGATGTTCCACTTACAGCAAATGGAGAGAGGGAGGCAAGAGAAGCTGGAAAATTGATCAGGAAAGCAGGGATAAAATTTAATGTTGCATATACAAGCCAGCTTGACAGAGCTATAAATTCTCTTGCAATAATCATGGCAGAACTTGGGGTTAAACTTCCGGTTATAAAAGATTACCATTTGAATGAAAGAAACTATGGTGATTTGCAGGGGCTAAATAAGGAAGAAACAGCTAAAAAATATGGACAGGAACAGGTTCATTTGTGGAGAAGGAGCTATGATATTAAGCCACCTGGGGGAGAAAGTCTAGAAGACACACAAAAGAGGACGGTGCCATTCTTCCAGAAAACGATATTGCTGGACGTAACGCAGTACAAAAAAAACGTACTAGTTGTGGCTCATGGCAACAGCTTAAGATCTATTGTAATGTATTTAGAAAGAATCAAGCCAGAACAGATAGTTAATGTCGAAATACCTACTGGTGTGCCAATTGTCTATCTATTAGATGAAAATGGAGAAATTGAATCGAAAAGGGTTCTGGGCAAGGTAGATTAATTAAATGGCTTTTAGTTGACTATTGCATGGTTGACCGCAAGTTTAACATAAAATACGACTTTATTAGCGGAAATTCAAGCATAAACTGGTCTTTTCCAGAATTTGCAAATTGCCCTTTATGCACCGCAGACAAAGACCTAATATTTTCAATTTTCCGTAAATCAGGATATATAAAATTGAGCAGGGAAATTGGAGAAGACTGGAGTGTAGCTGTGATTGATCACCCTTCTCCCATTGTTGATGACAGTTATGAAGGAGAATGGAATGACTGGCCTCTTAAAAGCGAACCAGCCAAAGGCAGGCACTATGTGATTGCATTAGGAAAGGATCACATACCGTTTCACGAACTTTCGAAGGATACTATAATGGAAGGCTTATATGCTGCCCAGGAGGTTTACAAGAAATTTAGCGAGATAAATAGGGTTGTTTATATAATAATTTCACTTTTTTCCGCTAACGGTTATGATATTAAAGGCCATCCCCATTTTGACGTAATAGGTCTGCCATATATTCCAAAAATTATTGGAGACCAATTAAACGGTTTTAGGCAAATTTATGAAGATAGAAATGAATGCCCAGTATGCGATATCATTAAATCAGAGGGAAACAGTAACAGAATAATATATAGTAATGAAAATTGGCTTGTGGTTATACCGTGGTCACCAATGAAATATAATGAAATTCGCATATTGCAGGCAACCCATTACAAGCAGTTCCAGAAACTTACGCAAAAAGAGATTGAAAGTTTGGCATTTATGTTGAAAGTTGTTGGAGCATCTATGGGCAAACTAAAAGGGCATGATTATTCAATAGCGTTTAATTTGCCACCACCAAAAAGGTCGACAAACTATTTTCATATGTATGTTTCCGTATATTCAACTCAAACAGTTGAGGATGCACTTTACAACGGCTACGGCATTCTATTAACTGATCCTGACAATAGTGTAAAGGATATTTCAAGGACATTTAGGGGGGTTCTGAAGGATTTTGTTGGGCTTTGATCATTTTGCAAATTTTTAAATAGCTCTACAAATGAATGTGGAAGTTTTCTTGAAGTGACTTTTTAGAATGATTTATTAATGCGTTAAAATTAAGGAAATAGGTATAAATTGTCTTCTGAGTTAGAAACGAAAATAAATGAACTAGCAAATCTGATAGGGGTCTTAGAAAACTACTATGAAAGTATAATGTCTAGAATATACCTTTTATCACAGGCACTTGAAGATTCAACAGCTGCTTCAAATGCTATCAAGGCATTACCTGAATCTGAAACATCAGAAATCGTGCTCCCGATTGGAGGTGACATATATGTGCAGGTTAACTATACGCCAGACAGTAAAATTATGGTAAAGGTAGGGGATGGAGTAGTAGTTGTAAGGAGCAAGGAATCTTCTCTAGCATTTTTAAACAGCAGAATAGAAGAGTTTAACAAGGCACTTACCGCTGCGCAGGGAGATAAAAATGAAGTGGAAAACAGGATAAAGCAGGCAAGACTTGAGCTTAATGACCTTATGAAAAGATCAGAAAATGTTCGATAAACTTAAGAAAAGCTTCGGGGAATTTATAGATTTAATAAAGGGGAATAAAATAACACAGAGGGATATTATAGACTATTTTGAAAAAAACAGGTATGAATTATTGGAGACAGACCTTTCCCTGGAGGTAATAGAATATATACAGCAGTCAATGATTAAAATGGTAGTGTCAGGCCGTTTTGAAGGTATAGAAGACAAAAAAGGTGCCACCCTGCAGGCTTTAAGAGATTCTATTTCCGAACTATTTTCTGAGCCAATTAATTTTGAAAATATAATTAAAAGTAGCAGATCACCTTATGTCATTACATTCCTTGGCATAAATGGCAGTGGAAAGACAACTACTGTAACCAAGGTTGCAAAAAAACTAAAAGATGAGGGTTTTAAAGTAATAATATGCGCAGCTGATACCTATAGAATTGGAGCAATAGAGCAGCTTTCATACCATGCTAAAACAATAGGTGTTAAGGTTTTTACAAGGGAATATGGCTCTGACTCTGCATCAGTGGCAAGAGACGCTGTTGATCATGCTAAATCAAATGGTTATGATGTTGTGCTTATTGACACAGCAGGAAGAATGCAGACAAATGACAATTTACTTGAAGAACTTAGCAAACTTGTAAAGGTTTCAAAGTCAAACTTAAATATATTTGTTGGGGATGCACTATCCGGTAATGACATAATAGATGAATCAAGAGTTTTTCTCCAGAAGCCTGGCTTTGATACCTCAATCGTTGCTAAAATGGATGCAGACACAAAAGGAGGGTCTGTAATAAATTTAGCATGGGCAACTAGGAAGCCAATATCTTATTTTGGGGTAGGTCAGGGATATAATGATCTAATATCGTTTAACAGGGAATGGCTTTTGGAGCGTCTTTTGTCTTGAGCGATTCACTGCTTTATGATGAAATAATTTCATGTAGAAAGTGTCCTAGACTGGTAAATTATAGGGAATCAGTGAAGGAAAACATTTCAAAAACGGCAAATTACTGGAAGAAACCGGTGCCAGGTTTTGGAGATTTAAATTCAAAAATTCTGATAGTGGGTTTGGCACCTTCTGCACAGGGAGGCAACAGGACTGGAAGGGTGTTTACTGGAGATAAATCTGGAGCATTTCTCTTCAAATCACTGTATGCTGCTGGCCTATCAAATCGCCCAGTATCTGAGGGCCCTGGAGATGGGTTGGAATTAACTGGTGTTTATATAACTGCTGTAGTTAAATGCGCGCCTCCAAATAATATGCCAACGGATGATGAATCATTAAGATGTTCTTCATTATTTTTGATGCGTGAAATAAAAATGATAGAGCCCAGAACAATCATAGTTCTGGGTGGGTTTGCATTTAAATGGACTATGATCACACTTGACAAAATGGGTTATAACGCACCAAGGGGAAAATTTGCACATGGTACTATATTAAAGATTAGTAAAAGCATGGAAGTTATTTGTTCTTTCCATCCATCGCCGCAAAATACCAATACTAGGAGGCTCACGGAAAAGATGTTTCTTAATGTGCTCGAAAACGCTAAAAAATTTGCTTTACAAACCTGAGATCAACGATGTCAGGAAGTGGGCTGAATTTAACGAAAATAAGGGCTCTGGAAACCATTACAATGATTGACATGAGAAAATAGATCATAAAAAGGTGAAAGCACTGGATTATATAGGGACCAAGGGGCGTACCAAAAAATAAGGCTATTTGAAATTGTTGACAACTGATAAATTTATGGCAATACACAATAATATTTTTGTTATGCACCTAAGCTGTGGCTTAACGACGCTAAAATTTTGAAAAACTTAATTTACAGGCTGTAAATGGTTTAAATATGGAAAAAACATCATTAAGGGGAATCGCATTTGACCTTATAGTGGATAGCGTAAAGCAATTTATAAAGGGATACAGCAACAAACATAAGTTCGTTGTTGGCTTGAGCGGTGGACTTGATTCCACAGTAACGACATGGCTTGCAAGTCTGGCGGCAGGTAATGATAATGTACTTGGCTTAATAATGCCAGATAACGATTCAACTCCACTGGTAGATATTGAAGACGCACAAAAGGTTGTAAATCTACTGGGAATAAACTCTAAGCTAATATATATTGATCAAGTGTTGCAGGCATATAAGATGAAATTAAATCCAGACACCAAGGCTCTTGGAAATTTGAAAGCGAGAATAAGGATGTCATTTTTGTATACATTTGCAAACAGTGAAAACAGAATAGTGCTTGGAACAGGAGACAAGAGTGAAATTTATCTTGGATACTTCACCAAATATGGTGACGGTGGTGTTGATATCCTGCCAATAGGAGATATTTATAAAACTGAATTGCAAGAGCTTGCTTCATACTTGGGGGTACCTAAAAATATAATAGTAAAAAAAAGCAGTCCCAGATTATGGCAAGGACAGCTAGCAGAGAACGAATTAGGTGTAACATACGACGTTGTGGACAGAGTGCTTTATAGATTAATAGATAAGCAAGAAGATAGCAAGGTAATTATAAAGGAAGAAGGAGAAAAGGCAAGGTTGGTGATTGAGCTTTGCAATATGAGCGAACATAAAAGGCTAATGCCTCCTATTGCATTTATTTCAAAATCAACAAATAACCAAGCCATGAAAAAAATTCACTGCAGGGCATAATAACCTTTATTGCAGCAGCACTAGGAATACTTTTAAATTGCTTTTTTAATTTTAAGGATAAAATCAAATGGTAACAAATCTTACTGAAGAATCAAAGGCCATATGGGCCAAGGCGTCAATGGCTAAGGACCCTGTTGAGAAACTTAGGCTTTTACAGATGTTTTATTCAAAAATGCCTCACCATAAGGGTACTGAAAAACTTGAGGTATCACTTAAAAGGCAAATGTCAAATTTAAAAGAAGAGATCGAAAAAAACAGAAAAAAGAAGGCAACCAGAAAGGATCCCTGGACAATAACAAAGGTTAAATTTCCTACGCTTGCCTTTGTCGAAAGTGGCACATCCAGAGTTTACAGATTGCTAACCGGAACTGACCCGCCTCGCTACAAAGTGTTTGAGAGGCCATTCGTAGCTCCCATTAAAGCCCTGGACCTAGATGTGCAACTCTACTATGCCCTGCTCGGAAATGGTAATGAGGATAATTTTGTTAAGATTGTAAAACAAATGGATGCTCTCCTGGTTTCTGATTATGAACGAATATCAGTGATTTTAGACGATTACGGCATAGACCTTGTAAGGAACAAGAGGAAACTTGTAGAAATAGAAAGGAAGCCGGCTGGGGGAATTAGGATCATTGGTAATTCGTTATTTATTAATGAATCTGAACTTAGGAAATTTTTGAAGGACTATGGCATGATGAATAGCATAGTAAAGCTCAGCGAGGATGCAACCATGGATGATGTTGAAGCTGTAATCTTCGGCCGAATGCAGAAAGTAGCCATAAATGCAACAGGCAAACCCCAGGCTGACTTAGCTGAAATATTAAGGGCACTTACAGTGATAAGGGTGTATACGCTAAACTCCGAGTGGGCAGTGGACGGCGAACCCCTGATAGTTAAGTATGGAATTAACGTGAGCAATATAGCTTCAAAGCTTGGAATAAACTTCAGACAGGCAATCGTCGTCAGGAAAGGCAAAAGGTTGAAAGTAGGCCCTTCTTATAGACTTGAGGATGGGGATATGGTCAGGCTTGTATCGCTTTGACACTCTCCACGGCTAAAGCTTGAGGGTTCTTGCCTTTGATGCTCAAATATGTGTCCTACATCACCATTTAAGCTCATACCTTAGAGGGGCTGTACTACCACCCAGTTAACAGATTCTATAAATATTTGGGCTATCAATGCAAGCCATTTATGGGTGAGATGGATTCAAGCACGGAATAAGCCTGTTTTATTGCTGAGTCCACGTAATGCTTGGAATAGGCCCATCCTTCAAGATACTAAGCTTTTTTCCAAAAGTCTAGCTTGTAGCTCAACTCCTGTTAATGCAATTCCTCTCCGTAGGACGGGTCCAGCAGGCGAGTTCCTTCCTTCCCTACATGGACTGAAACTTGCTGTACAGTAACACCTTTAGCGACAGCTCAGCCTTCT
>JARVJW010000126.1 GCA_029775955.1 Nitrososphaeria archaeon
CATATATCTTCAATGGAAGGAGGAAACTGCTTTGTCGCATTAATTGATTATTCCCGGCCAATGAACAAATTAATTAAAGCGCGTGTCCCTTTGTCCAGCTTACCCTCGTGCCACCGCGATGCGCCTCCACAACATTATATGTGAACACCTTGGCTATTATTTCGTTGAATATTCCTGCATCAAGCACTGATGACACGTACTCTCCTAGCATTAACGAAGAGAACACCGCTTCCACTCTGTCCGTATCTGTGCTTCCATGAAGTTGGATCATTGAGGAACTCCCTAACTACCTTTGACCTGACGTACGAGCCCTTCGATTTTCCAGTGGAGTTGGGCTTTATTACAGGCTCTGCGCCCATGGCTTGCACTGAAGTTATCCCTGGAGTCATAGGCCGAATCACCGAACACCTTATTCACTTTGCCAATAGTATCCATTGCACTAAGCTTGCTGAACTCCTTCCCATCAGCGCTCATCTGTTACCTCCACGCCGGTTATGAGGTGATTAGCTATATCACATGAAATGTGCAGCTTTACCCATCCCCTCCTCACTTCTGCCTGATTCATTCACCCCTATTGAATATGAGTCAACTGCTATGTCCGCAGGATTATCCTTGTCATACTCCAAGCGGAACCTTCAGCCCCTTCTGCCTTCTGCAGATCTGGGTATAGGATGGTATCTTGGCTCCCCATATTCCACCAAGCATCTCGGTCTGCCTGAAGTCCAAAGTACTCCTTTACGGCCAGTATGATAAGCATCAGTGCATCAGAGTAGGCATAGGGCTTCCCCTCTTTCCTTCATTCATCCTCTTCAGCTTGGTTAATCAGGAGGTCAGCATTAACAAATATATCAAATGTTGACAAGCTTTTCATTATATTCTTTCCAATCCCTATCTGCCAATGTGGGTCAATGTAAATTTGTGGCGTTAAAATAGTAATATCAAATAAGTTTGATCATCTGGTACAATTAATGCAACAAAGCAGAGGAAACTGAAGGTTAAAGTATTTGATAAGGTTGCCCTTCATGAGGACCGACACAATGACATTCTTGCGGCAATAAGGGATACAGCGTACACAATGAGAAGGGGAAAGCCAAGCTTAGCAAACTTGATTCTTCAGCTTTGTAATAGTTAAGTTGTTCTATAACATTGTAGGGGGCACAACCGAATAAACATATCTATAATGGTATCACTCCTTGACTATCTTGTCCCACTTATCCGCAGGGAGCTTGGGCCCTCCTGTGAAATTTGGTTTGAGGCCATCGTATCCACCCCTGTTACAAGCGCAAATTCTCTATTGTGCTTTTAGCCCTCCTGATGATGCCGGCAACGGCTTCAGTCTTTCCTTCGTAGAGGATCGCGTGAAGCCTCTCCTTCAGCCTAGCATCCCTCTCCATTTTGTGCCTCTGTTCAAGTTCTTCACTTGCCAGATGTCTGACAAGTTTCCTTGGCATGCAATTACATATGCGGGCACAGTTCATAACCATAGAAATTAAAAATAACTGTCTAATTAGTCAAGCGATGAACTATAATTTAAAACTATTGACTACGGCATTTGTGGCATTCTTGGTTCACTGTCAAATCCAACTGGCTCATTTTTCCCATTAAAAATAACCTTCACGAGGCGACAGGGCGGCATGCAGGGGGTTTTTGATATAGGAGCTTCAACCAGCGTTCCAGTTTTCAAGTCAAATTTTGCAAAGTGGAATGGACACACTATGTTATCTCTTTCAACCTTGAACCCATTAGCGGTTATTGGCCTTCCTTTATGAGGGCAGAAATCCAAATAAGCTACAGTTGTTTCATCACTTAGCTTAACGCTGAATGCCGGGAAACCGTTTAACTGAAATCTTTCCATTCAAAAATTTTTACTTTATTGAATATAACATTTTCTCTTGCTTTATCACAGTGGGCGGGAAAACTCACACCATTTATGGGTGAAAGCTAACATATTAACAAACTACAATGCAATATATTAAGCAGTGTTCATGACCATTAAGCTTCCCTGTGACCAATCCCTCTTACAAACAGGAATGCAATTTATGGAAGCATGCCAGATGGTGCTTTGAAAAGAAGACATACAACAAGCTGGCACATACAAACAGGTAAGCGATCCTACACTTCTGTCTGCTCTGGTGCAAACAAATATGCAGCATCTGAAGCAGACAAAACAAGCCAATCCGCAGGTCTTCATGTATAATATAATGTTCTACCCTTACTTACAGCCTCCTTAACAACTGTAAACCTTTCCAGTTGCCAATTCCCCATTGATTGACAAATATAAGGGCCAATACATTAATGCACAGCTCACCATAAATGAAAGGAAAATGTCCTTAGTGGTTCAGATAGAAAAGGGGTAAAATTTGTGGGATAGATAGATATAGCTGTTCTGTCAAAGTTATTCAATTCAAAGCGAGGGGTAAAGGCATCAATACGACGGAAAGAGATTACAGCACGTGGGCGCTCATCGCAAAGAGGTGAGTATAAGATAGAGACGATTTGTGCTTAACCATGTAATATCAAAACCTGCCCTTTGACGTCTTGAGCCAAAGAAGATGAGAAACAAGGGAATGAGATTCAAGTTCAGTTCATGGTCTCCATACGAGCTTGAACAATTTATCAAACGCAAAGTCATGGGCAAAACAGTGTTGTTTGTGAACAAGATATATATAACAAAAGTGCTCCAAATGTGGTTATACCAATAAGAAAAACAGGAAGGGCCTTTAATTGCCTGAACTGTGGCTTTCAGCTAAATGCCTCAAGGAATATTGAAGGTAAATCTGAGTGCTGCTGTTAACCAGTCAATCGTTAGCTCGGTGAATCCATGTTTGCGGGGAGACCAGCAACCCCTTTAGGGGTTAGTGGTTGACAATTTGCTGTGCAAAACTTATATATTAACTGAAGAAAAGTTAGCCATGCTAGAGAGTGCGGAGATAGCAATAATTGCAATAGTGCTCATAGCATTGATCATAATAGCAATCTTGCTGATCAGGAGAGGCGCTCTGAAAAATTAACGATTATAGTTTTTGTGCAACTTCTTTAACCTTTATCCTAAGCATGCCAATCTGTAAAGGTGAATGGAAGAACTTGGAAGCCTTTTTTTATCATGCTCCTTGGGCAGTTTAACTATGCCTAGTGAACTACCACGCCCTTGCGGACTGCATCTGCAACTTTGTGGCTTAGGCAATGCTTGCGTTCACATATGGGATACGCTTTATTTCAGCATAATGTATCCTCTGCGAGCGTCTGTATGGCATAAGCAACATCAAGCAGGAAATTGCATAAATGATATCCATGTATATGCACTGTTATGCCTGGATTTGTACGTTATCCCATACTACATGTGGTATTCCTGCACCCTATCTTTTATGCTAATTGTATTTTGTCCTATAGCCTCTTTATTATATGTTGTTTTATTTAATACGATAATACCTTCAGTTACCTTCAAAGTTATCGTCAACTTTATAAGAAACTAAATTGGTTATGCCTTTTGATATTATATAAACCACATTAAGGAGGAGCCTTTGAAGTTCATCAGATTTCTGTTTTGCTTAATACCCTTTGATTTTTTCTCCTTGCTAAATAATTTTTTTACGTATCTTATCGTTCTTTATCATACGCAATGCATATACTTTAGGTTGTACATCGTAATTATTATTTTATAAGAAGATATAAAAAGTCCTTACTCGTTTTTATCCAAGGGGACTTCCAGCACACTTAGTTAAAGCTTTTATATTGAGGCCTTTAAAAGAGGATAACATGAGTGAGGATGATGAAGTCGAAAAAATACTTAAGAAAAAGATGGGTGAGCTCATGAAAAGGCATGCTAATCCTCAGCAGAAAAATGAAGATCCGTACGAGATAGTGAAAAGCATGCTTTACGAAAGGGGGGATGAAGTACTTAGCGCAGCTTCAGTACAGTACCCTAAAGAAACCAGGCTCGTGGTTTCAAAGCTAGCAGAGTTGATAAAGAACAGAACATTAAACTACAAGATAAGCGGGAGTGAGCTGCTTTACATATTTAGGTCAATGGGCCTGCCGGTTTCAATTGAGACCACCATAAAGATAGAGAGGAATGGAAAGAGCCTTTCCCTTTCTGACATGTTAAAGAATGAGGAGTAAACTACCAACGGCTAAAGCTGATTGGCTTTGCAACTAAGATGTTAAAAATAACGGTGACTTTTGGGCCATCTTTTGCGGGCAAAGTCCACAATGTGGTTCACTGGCATCCTCTACATCGCAAATGGTCATAGGTTTCTGCTTCATGGGGTGACAACTCGTTGACCTCCTTTTAAGTTCGCTGTAGCGCTTTCCACAGGCGTGAATTCGGAATTGTTCCTGCTTTGTTCACGCCAAAATTCCTTATGTTATTTATAAAACTTAGTTGCAATTCATTCCCTGCCTGAAGGCGTGTGGCTTTCTTGCTCAAAATTCTGTAAAAAAAGGAAACTTCGATGCCCTTATATGAAATAGGTAAAAGCTTATCTTTTAACTCATGTAAAGTGTGGTATTGGCAGGGTTTACTCTTGTTCTTATGGTGGATAGAGATGATGACGTGGGAGTTAAAACAGGGTTAAGGGCTCCAATAATTGGAAGGGAGAACTGCCTTTCAGCTGCACTTGCCCTTGGCACAGCTGACCCTGAAGAGGCTGATACAAATGCTATAATGGGTGCAGTAAAGGCATATGATCAGCTAAAGGGCGAGGGGGAATGCGAGATAGCCATTGTAACTGGCTCACCAGAGGGAGGGTTAAAAGCTGACAAGGTTATCAAGGGACAGCTGGAAAAAATAAATCAGGTAGTTAACTTTACTGATATAGTTCTGGTGTCAGATGGGGTTGAAGACGAGGCTGTTTTGCCCATCCTGATGTCCTATGCGCCTATAAGGTCAGTTGTGAGGGTAGTTGTAAAGCATAGCCAGAACATTGAAGAGAGTTACATAGTGTTGGGAAAGTACCTCAAGATGGCATTATTTGACATAAGGTACTCAAAGTACTTCCTTGGCATACCGGGGCTCATATTGCTAATTTATGCAATACTTTACTTTACCCCAATTAGGGACTTGGCATCTTACCTTATACTTCTAATTGTTGGGCTTGCCTTCATCGTTAAGGGGTTCAACCTTGATAGTGCAGTATCTCAGATGAGAAGGAACCCGTACTTCCTTTTGAGGTTTCTCACGGCAATATCAAGTATCCTCATCACCGCAATGGGTGCAATAAAGGTTGCTGAGCTGATATCATTGACATCTCAGTTCATCCAGATCCAGAAGCAGTTCACGGCAGCCCTGCTGGGATATTTGGTTGGGTATTCCATAATTAACATTGAGCCGTACATATGGACAGCGCTTGCGCTCATAATTGTTGTTAATGTAGCAGTTGCAGTGAGGAGGAGCAGGGTTGCAGTGCTTAGGGAGCTTACGCTGTTCGTAGCACTTTCCCTCTACTATATACCGTTCTTCACAATTGGGCTGCTGCTGATGAACCCCAAAATTTCAGCAATACCCCTCATAACGATAGTGCTAGCGTTCCTGGCAACAGCTTTTATAGTTATATACTACATATTTGACTACTGGAAGAACAAAAGTTGAAGCTTGATAGATTTGTAAGGGCAGTGTCAAGAGTTCTGCTAATAGACAGGCTTTATGAAAGAATTTTAGAAAACGAAATTGAGCGGGGGCCGTTCCCTAGACACGTGGGGGTTATAATGGACGGAAACAGGAGGTGGGCAAGCACAAAGGGGCTTGCGGCTAACATAGGCTACACCTTTGGCGCAGATGTTGCTGAAAATTTTCTCAGGTGGTGCCTTAAATATGGAATAAAAACTGTCACCCTGTACGCCCTTTCTGTGGACAACATCAGGAAGCGGAATCAGGATGATCTTGATGCTATATATGATTCCATTCTGGAAAAGTTGAAAAGCCTTGAAGATAGCGGTCTAATACAGCAACATGGCATAATGGTAAATGCAATTGGAGACATCAACATGCTACCAGACTCACTAAAAGAACAGGTTTACAAGCTGGAGGAAATGTCTCGAGCAAACAGCAAAATGTACCTGAATCTAGCGCTGGCTTATAGTGGGAGGAAGGAAATAATACAGGCAGCAAGGAAGATTGCTATTGATGTCAAAGATGGGAAAATTTCTGCTGACGCTATCAATGAGAGCTCGTTTATGAGTTATCTTACCACAGCAAAAATTGATAACCCTGAGCCTGACCTGATCATAAGGACTTCAGGGGAAATGAGGCTGAGTGATTTTATGATTTACCAGTCATCATACAGTGAAATGATATTTATAGATGAGTTCTGGCCTGAACTCAGAAAGATAGACTTTCTTAGGGCAATAAGGACGTACGAAGAAAGGAACAGAAGGTATGGGAAATGAGGTTATGACCAGGCTGAAACTATGTCCTTTGTTGTAGCTTCTATTATCTGCCCCAGCCTCTTCATGTTTTCAAGGGACCTCTCGTGTGAGGTTTTGTCGGAGGAAGAGCATGAATCAACAGCAACAACAGGGTAAAAGCCGCGGTTAGACGCATCACGTGCAGTTGATTCCACTCCTATTTCAGTTGAGATGCCAGCTATTATTATGGTGTCTATTCCAGCATTTCTCAGCATAAGCTCCACGTTTGTCCCGATAAATGCACTTGCGGTGTTCTTTTTGACTATTATCTCCCCATCCATGGGCTTTATGGCAAGTTCAAAGGCCGACCTGTCCTGAACGTTAAATGTCCTTCCCATTGAAAGGCTTGCAGGCGATTGGAATGCTGGGGGAAGAGGGTCTATCATTGTAAAGAATATTGGCAGCCTAACCGCTCTTGCTGCCTCAATCAGGTCATTTATATTTTTAAGGAACTCTTCCCTGTTAAAAATGACACTTACAAGCATTTTCTGAACGTCCCACACTATAAGGGCTGTATGACCAACTGCGACAATCTCCTTTAACCCTCTATATATTCTTGACATATAACACTTATAGATAATCGTATATATAATATTTGCTGGCGTTCGGCTCATGGACATTCT
>JARVJW010000151.1 GCA_029775955.1 Nitrososphaeria archaeon
ACGACTATAACGAAGCATTAGTAGAAAGGGAAGCATGATCCTGTACTCCTGGAAGGAGGAGCCGCGAGAGATGAACGGCAGCAACAAGGTAGGTTCGTGTACCCGGATTCGTACATCGAATTCCTGTTATTCCTAAAGGTTGGCTTTGACATCTACAGGGGATTACCAGGTCGCTCTCCGAATACTTTAAACCCATGCAGGAGGTACACTTTACTCAAATAAGGATGCTGTCCATGGTGAGGAAAAGGAAGTTAGGGCCGATCACGGCTACAAATGACAAGGAGGGACCATAGTTGTTGACTCGGCATATCCACCATAAAGAAGGGCCCCTATATAGAGCAGATGTGGAGGAGGAAGTTCATCAGGCTGCACATAATGGCCGATAGGAAGGGCAAGGTGGTCGGGTTCAGGGTCACCTCTGAAAGGACCGGCAATACCAAGAAGTTCGTGCCCCTCGTAAAGGAGACAGTAAGGAAGAAGGGGAACGTAACGAAGGCCTACGCCGCCTACGACTCAAAGAAGGAGCGGCTGGGCATAGAGCCGGCCATAAACCTGAGGAGAACGCTGTAGCCAACTCTGAGGGGTCCTATGCTAGGAAGCGGGAGGTCTTTAACAGGCTAGGACGTGAGGGATGGAAGCGGGCTAAGGAATATGGTGGCTGGTGGAGATATTCTTCTCTGTATCAAGAGGGTGACAGCGTAAGCTCTAGACGATTTCAGAAGGCTGAGCTGTCACTGAAGGTGTTACTGTACAGCAAGTTTCAGTCCATGTAGGGAAGGAAGGAACTCGCCTGCTGGACCCGTCCTACGGAGAGGAATTGCATTAACAGGAGTTGAGCTACAAGCTAATTTTAAATCTGTAATTTATCCTAATTTTTAAATAATTAGCATAACTTTTAATTAATGCAACAAAGCAGATTGAAGCTTCCATCTCAACTATAAATCAGTAGATCAAAACTTTATGTAGGATAACAATGTAGTAATCATTATGATCTAACCACCGTCCTAGGTCAAATGTTGGTACATTTTATATATTAATGAAAGGCTCAATGAAATGCAAGACATACGCACAAGGGATAGTGACTCTGTCATCAAGGCCCTCATGACTGCATAAATGACTATATTGATGGCACAGCCTCGGGCTGTGCGAGCAGACAATCAAGAACAACCTTAAGGATCCTGATGTGCTTCTGAACCTGAACGATGATATAAGAAGAAGATGGGCACACTGAAGGGCGAACTGACGGTTACCGTTGATTGGCATGACCTACGGAGACCCTCACGTGGAATGCGTCATAGGCACCAGGCCAAAGGATGGAACGCACTGTGCTTACCAGTACGAAAGCGTTGTGGTCGGCAAGGAAAGGTATTATAGTGACGCCAATAGTAAAATGGGAGTCAAGGGCGCAACATCTCAAATGGTTGCTGGCATTTGAGCTGGGGATAAGGATTAAACTGTTGCTGGTTACTTTTCGGCAGATGTAATCAATTACTTGAAGTCACTTGGCCTGAAGTTAGTGATGAGGATGCCAGACATAGGCATTACCAATGCAGGAGATGACCTCATGTATACTACAGGAGCGGAGGATGAGTGATGATGAACAGGCCGCATTCAGGGTAGTAGCACTTAATGGTCAGAACAGGATTGGGGACATAGAGCTCCATATTTGCCACAAACACTAACCTGAAGCAGGGAAGCTGTCAGGCGCAGATGGGGCATAGAGACATCTTACAGGATGATCAACTGGTTCCTGGCTAACGTCAAAGCTGTACTTGTCAGTTCTCCTATATGTGGGTCAAGCTAAATAGCTTCGAAGATAGTCATAGTTGATGTGCTAAAGCAGAGTGTAATGTTGTCATTGCTGATATTTTAGTTCATCCCAGATATAGTGGATGAATGGAAGCCATGAGATGGGCAAATTTTGTTCTACTGTTCAAGGGTAAGATGATGTCAGCCACTTAAACTTATAAATGATGCAGGTTAATATTACACCATGCAGATTGCTAAGGCGGAAAAAATATCCATGGGCAGATCCATTCCGAGGTTGGATTCAATTGAAAAGGTTTCAGGCATTCTAAAGTACTTCGGAGATATAAATATACGTGGAATGCTATACGGATCAGTTTTCAGGAGTCCCGTGCCTCATGCAAATATAATTAATGTTAACCTCACAGATTCCCTAAAGTTGCAGGGCTTGGTAGTTGGATTAACTGTAAAGGACATAGTGGGGGTAAATGCATACGGCCCTTATGATGATGCTCCAATATTGGCGAGTAAAAGGGTAAGATATTATGGGGAACCTATAGCAATATTTGCAGCTGAAACACCTGAAGCTGCCAATGAAGCTGTTAGGAGTGTAAGGTTCACATACAGTGAATTACCTGTTGTAGAAAATATAGAAGAAAGTGTGAATAATAAATTTCAGGTTCATGAAAATGGGAATGTCGCTGATAGTGCGATATTTTCCAGGGGTAACATAGAAGATGCTGAAAGAAGTTCAGCAGCAGTAGTGGATAACACTTATGAAACTGGATTTCAAAAGCATATGTATTTGGAACCTGAGGAAGGGGTTGCATATTATGATGGCGAAGGAATTCTAACCATTATGTACGGCGGTCAGAACCCATATGGCGACAGGAAAGTGGCAGCTAGGGCACTTAATATAAGTGAAAGCAAGGTAAGAGTAATAAGCTATCCTACTGGAGGCAGTTTTGGCGGAAAGGAGGAATCAGCGTTTCCGGCACATCTAGCTTTGTTAGCGTACTATACGAAGAGGCCTGTTGGCATATTTTATAGTAGGGAGGAATCAGGAATTGCTGGCCCTCATAGGCATGCCAGCAAAATCACTCTTAGTACTGGCGCAGACAAAAATGGCAAACTTACGTTCAACAAAGCTAAAGTTTACGCTGATACGGGGGCTTATAAAATATGGGGTCCCAATGTTCTCGACACAATTGTTGAAACTGTTAATGGTCCCTACAGGTATAAGGCTGTGAAGTTGGAAGGTTACCTTATGTATACAAATAACGGCCTTTCATCAGCATTCAGAGGGTTTGGTGCACCACAAGGGAACTTCGCTCTGGAGTCAAATATTGACGAACTATCATCCAAGCTTGGGATTGACCCGTTAGAGTTCAGGTTTAACAATCTATTAAATGACGGAGAAACTGCCCCTCTTGGTAATACTGCTAGACGCATGGGAGGAGTAAGGAAGGCTCTTGAGGTTGCTATAGAAAGGCGCATTCATGTTGAAGAAGCTGGCTTGCCATGGTACATCAAAAAGGGCGTTGGCATATCTCTTGGCATGAAAGGGGTGGCATATGGGGGGGATGCAGATGACCCATCTTCAGCCGCTGTGGAAATTCTTGATGAAGGTAAGGTTGTGATTTATTTTTCTAACACAGATTATGGACAGGGCATCAACACAGGCCATGCCCAGATAGCAGCTGAAAAACTACAAATTAATCCATCCCATGTAAAATTTGTCAATGCAGATACATTAAATACCCCTGATTCGGGTTCTTCAAATGCCTCCAGAAGCACTGTGACGTCGGGAAAAGCAATTGAATTGGCCTGTGAAGAAGCGCTTGCTTACCTAAAGCTTGTTGCAGCAGATAAATTTGGCACAACACCAGAGTCGGTGAGATACAGCAATGGACAATTTTTATTTGAGGGTAAATCAATTTCATTGTATGAAGCAGCAGCACTTGCAAGGAAAAATAGAGGCAATGCTAGATTTGAGAAAACATATTATGCTCCAAAGGTTGACAAGCCGGTAAAGGGAATGAGGGAAGCCCCGAGATTCTTTAATAGCTTTTCGCTTTTAATAGTGGAAACAACAGTTGATCAGTTATTGGGAAAGATCAGGGTTGATCGCGCCAGAGCATTTGTGGATGCAGGCAGGCTTATCAATCCCATAATAGCTCAAACTCAGGTGGAAGGGGCAATGGTTCAGGGGCTGGGCTATGCACTGACGGAGGAACTGATATATAAGAACGGAATCCCTCAAAACCTAAATTATACAACATACATTGTTCCGACCGTAACTGATGTGCCAAAAATGGAAATTGAATTTGTGGATTATGAAGAGCCTCTAGGGCCATTTGGAGCTAAGGGGGTAGGGGAAATTGGGCTTGTACCTGTGGCCGCTGCAATAGCAAATTCAATAAAAAAGGCAATCGGAATCAGGATGAAAAAATTGCCACTGAAACCAGAAGAAATTCTTTCAACCATGTACTTGGAAATACAGAAGTAGTTTTAAATTACAGGTAGCATTAATTTTGCGTTGACCGAGCAAGAATTTAAGGGTAAATTGACAGCCTATTTATCAGACCTCTTAAAACATTATGGGGCTGATATTAAATCAGAGGTTGAAGCGTGCCAAAGGAAGGTTGATCTGATGGGAATTAATAAAAGTGGCAGCACCTTTTTATTTATAATTGATATTAGGGGAGAATTTGACGATTCTGCAGATGTTATTCAATGTGATGGTAAGCTCTTTATAGTAAGGTACGGTATTAATTTAAATAAATTTTATGGCAACGTTACAATTGTTGATATCAGAAGTGTGGAAACTCTACTGAGGAGGGCACTTGGTGTTTCGCCCAAGACTCCAGTATTTGAAAAAACTTATGCAGACTACCTTAAACTGCAAAATATAGAGCCTGAAGCGCTAAGGTCAGTTCTCAGTGTGTTGTTTAATGCAGTTGACGAAAAACTCGTTGAAAATACGCTTTTAAAGATCTATGCTTCAGGCAGAAATGTAGTTGATAGGATCGAGCCTTCCAAAAAGACCACATATACAAGGGAAAGGTTCATAAACGTTCTTGAAGACCTTGGGCTAGTGTTTCTATCCGAAATAATGCCAGGTAACAACTGCACCCTTTATATATATTCTTGTACACAGCCGGGAATTGAGCTGTCTCAGAAACTTGCTCAGGAAACATTTCTTCAGAAGCAGTCAACAGTTGGCTTGTGGCTTGACAGGCATGACGCTGCAACTTCTTTCCTGTCAATCTGGGCCGCAATGAAGGGAAGTGTATATCAAAATTATCCTATATGTCTTCCTGTGATCAGGGAAGAAACGCCCAGGATTGCTCATGTACCATGTCCGCTTATTGATTCAAAAAAATGTGGCGAATTAATGAATTCACAGTTACCTGTTGAACTAAGCCTATTTGCTGATGCGATACTTGGGGGCAAAACAATATCGGAAAGGGTATACAGCACTTTGTACGAACTTACTGCCAGCTATCTCGTCATGTTTGCAAGGGTGCAAATATCAGGCAATGACGCTGAAAGTATATGCATAGTGCCAGAACTAGCCAAGTCAATATATGACGCAACTCTTACTGATTTTATATCAAAGTTTTCTAATTCAAAAGTGTTAAAATATGTAAATTCCTATTCTGCAGCAATGTCAATTCTTGGGATTGACCTTAATACAGATGAAGCAATAAAAGCTATGCAACTTTACAATGTATCATATGAAGATGTTATAAAAGTATATAAAGACCTGTTAAATTCAGGATTAATTGAAAAAAAATCAGAAGGCGTTTATATAGCAGTAAAGACTGACTTGCTTTTTAAAGCTTATTTGGAAAAAATAGATGCCATCTCAGCAGAACTGGAAATAGTTTGAAATTACGTTATCCAATCAATGTCCGGTTTTTTATTCATAAATGACAAAGATATGCCTGTCAAAAATACCGCGAGCAGAATCGGTTGATATATAAAGTAGTAAACTGCAAAATTTAATGGATTGAACTTTTCATTATACCTTTTAGCAAGATAATAATAAATGGGAATCAGCAGGATAAAGGCTGAAAGGGAAGCCATGATGGCTTTGCCTGCTTCTGTATAGTAAACAACAAGTACGTATTCCCTGATTGGAACAGAAGATGTAGGAATCATATAATATATATAAGTTATAAAATAACTGGAAACGATTTTTGAAGATATTGTATAAAGTATTATCCCCATGGTTATGGTTGGAAGCAGTATAATGATTGCAGATATGACTATGATCGGACTGTAAATTGCCAATCTGAACAGGTATTTTAAATTCAGCTTAATCCACTCTCCCAACCCGTATGCCCACCTTATCCTCTGTATGAACCAATCATTAAAATTATCAGGCTGTCCTACGCTTACCTTTAATTTTAATGACATTTTATATGTGAGCCCCATCTTATGTGACCTTGTAGCAAGGTCAAAATCTTCAGACACCATAGGCCTGAAACCCCCCAATTTTTTAAGCGCATCCATTTTTATCATAAAGGCTGCCCCATCTATGGCAAATGTTTTTCGAGAAATTTTTGAAAATATCTCTGATATCATATTTGCCTGAAGGTAATCTATAGAAGTTAACCTTGATATATTGCTAGAAACTATACCAACCTTAGGATAATCAAGTATGTCATGATTGCCAATTTCTTCAATTGAATTATATATGATGTTATTGGGCAGTAACACGTCAGAATCGACAAATAAAATATATTCGCCTGATGAGCTTTTCACCCCCTGATTAAGGGCGCTGACCTTTCCCTTTCTCACTTTGTTTATGATAACCTTTGCTGTTCTGAAATTGTCAAGCTCCTTTAAAAATTTCTGAGTCGGTTCGTCAACCACTATGATTATTTCAGTTTTTTGGTAATAATCATTTGAAAGCTTTGCTAAACTCTCCAGTACAATTTTGGATTGTTTATATACAGGTATAATGACGCTTACTAGATCTTTATTCAATTTTAGGTTGAACTTTTTTGGTAAAATTTAAACGTGCCTATCTAATAAAATTATAATATTCGTTTACCATCTGATATACTCTCCACCCTAAAGGGTTCTAAGGTCTCCATCATTCTTGGAGTTGCCTCTTTGGGGGTATCAGTGCTCCCCTTGCATGCAATTGACTTCCCATTAAAGGTGGACGCAACGCTATGTTGAATAAAGCGTTTGCATCAGCGTGGTCAACGTGCCCACATTGGCACTTAAAAACCTTCCCTGA
>JARVJW010000013.1 GCA_029775955.1 Nitrososphaeria archaeon
AAAGAGGCAACTTCAAGGGTGGAGACCTTAGAACCCTTTAGGGTGGAGAGTATGTCAGATATCTAATCTGACATCCACCCTTAAAAGTGGGTTTTCCCGCTCACTTTTAATGATACATAGTCAATATACATTTTTTGCTATAATTTAATCAAAAAATTTAAATTTTATTCTATATACCCTTAATAATGCAAAAATTACTCAAGATAGACGACAAGGATATAAAAATTCTAAGAGAGCTTGTCAGCGATGCTTCCCAGAGTGTTCCTCATCTTAGCAAAAAGCTTAACATGGATTCAAGCGTGGTTTACAGTAGAATTAAGAGAATGATAAAGCTCGGATACATAGAAGGATATACAGTGCAAGTTAATGATGAAATGCTTGGATGGGAAGTGCTTGCAATAATAGGCATAAATGCAGAATCAAAAAAACGAGACGCAGTTTATGAGGCCCTTTACAAGATGCCTGAAATAAGGCAGGTAAATGAAGTGACCGGAAGGTATGATTTTCTTGCTTTCCTAAAGGCCAAGACAATAGAGGACCTGCATACCTTAATAACAGATAAAGTTGGAATAATAGAAGGTGTAAACTACACTGAGACATTTATTTCACTAAGGTCAAAAATAAAGAGCTTTGAATTGTTGGCATGAATTCGGTTATTATTTTGGAGTTTAAATCAGAAGAAAGCTTGGAGTGCTTTATAAAGAAAAGAAAACTTAAAATAATTGAACGAGGCAACCGCATAGCCATAGTAAGTGGCAGTAACCCTTCTGAGCTTGCAATAAAGCTCAGTTCTGAAATAGGTCCGTTAAGCGTAAGGTTGGCTTTTCAGTTTAAGGACTATAGGTCCATATTTGAAGAATATTTAACTCGCTCAAAAATCAAAAATCCAGTAGACTTTAGTGTGACATCATTAAAAGGTGTAGACCAAATAAAGCTTTACTACAATCTTGTGGAGGAAGCAATAAACACCTTGCCTGGCCTAAGAATTTCAGAGGTGGAACCTAAAGCAGTTTATAACGTATTTATCGGAGAAAGCTCATATCTTGAAATCTGGAGCGACAATGGCATCGGCGGCAATGCTTGTAGTAAGGATGAAATGATAGGCATTTTCTTTACAGGATCCAAGGAGTCGTTTAATATAACGTTCAATGCAATAAAAAGCGGTTATAACCTAAAACTTTTTTACCCATATATTGATGAATCAAGCCTAAGAAATGCGGTTTATCTTACATGGAGGTTGGCGAAATTGGGAAATATTACACTATTGGTTTACAGGGAAAGTGGCACGCCAAGCCTAAATGGACTCACCGAATTGCTTTTGGCATCCAAAACAATAAAAACAATGATAATTCCTTGCGAAGTGACAGCCAAAATTGGGGCTAGAGCAATATTAAAGGCCGTCATGAGCACAGGCATTACACCACTGGTGTTGGGATGTTTAGACGAAATTAAAGAATCCAAAACAGATGATATCAAACCAAAATTCAATAATGAAATTTACTTGTCTGATATAAGCAGCGGTAAACCAGTTGCTGTGGAGGTAACTGCTGACCCAAGCAATATGGGCATGCATATCATGCTAGACAGCATAGTACCACATCTTTTAGATGGCAACCAGAAATTATAGTAATTTAATGTACCATCAATTTTTGAAGCCGTTTTAATAATGCAGTTAAAAGTTCATATACTGTGCTTAACATTATTTTAGCAAATGGATGCAAATGAACTAATTGGGTTTATAAAAGAAGTAAATGATGAACTGGATAATGCTTGGAAAAAAGTGCTGCAAATGCAAGATCAAATAAATGAGTTTTCTAAAAAAAATGCCATCAGTGCATATGAAAAATACATTGAACGAGTAAAATCAGAGATAAAAAATGATGAGGAATCAGCTATGCCAGAATTTAAAAGGGAAGTCCAGACAATAAAGGCAAATTATGAGCACCAGGAATCCTCAATGCAAGCAGCATACAAACAAAAATGGGATGAAATTAAAACGCATTTAAAATCTATTATGGTGAACTATTTTGAGGAAAAATAAAATTTACTCAATAGCATGGTCCAGGGCAATAGCTGGAAGAATTTCGACAAGGGAGGAACTGCTTTCTTATCTGTCTCTAAACAGTGAAAGGGAACTAATGGAAAGGGTTACAAGAAAGCTCGGAATTAAGCAACAATATGATTCTGTAGCCTCTGAGCTTAAAAACTACATTGGAACCGTTGCTGTTAACATGTCACTGGTGTCCGATATTGCTGTTGCTCAACTAAGAACATTGCAAATACATAACATAAAGCTAACTATTGAAAGAAAGATAGCGGGGCGCAGGGAATTTGAAAAAAACGGCATGTATACTTCAAATGGGGTGCCATTGCTTGAAATGCAAGTTAAAAAAATTTATGAATCAGATTCACTGGAAAGAGTCAGGACTGGCATATCCTGGGTGGATGAGCTTCTGATAAGGTTGATAAGGGTTGGAGGAGAACAGCTAGATGCAGGCATTATATCACTACTTCTGGAAAAAGAAAGGATTATTTTTATGAGCAAGTGGAAACAACTTGGGTCAATGGCCAAGTTTGAAGCTGATGCATACAATTTAAAAGTTAGCTTGATGTTGGGAGATACAAAAAGTGGGCTTGCAGATAGAATGTACATAGGAGAAAAGCCAAAGGCTATGAGCATGGCAGAAACCCTGTCATCGTTGCAAAAAAAATATGATTTGCACAGCGAGCCCTTGGACCTGGATTTATTTGTCGAAAATGCCAGACATGAGCTTGCACTTAGAAACATGATACGATTTGATGAATCTAATTCCTATGCTGCTTTGCAGTTGCTTTTAGGATTCGAAAAAATGATTAATGCAATAAATCAAAGCATTAAACAAAAAATAAATAAAGAATATGCTTTAAAAATAATCATTTAAGTGATTATTCTGGCTTTGGTGGCTGTTGCCCACCGCCAGTCGGCTTTCCTGCAGCTATCAGGTCATCTATTTTGATTATCATTGAAGATACTTCTGTTGCAGACCTGATGACTTGCTCTTTTACAACCTCTGGTTCTATGATGTTGTTTGCAAGCATATCTTCAACTTTCCCATTTAATACGTTAATTCCAACCCACTTTTTTCCATTCTGGTGTCCTGATTGGAGTTCAGGTAGCACATCCAGCGGGTTAAGTCCAGCATTTTCTGCAAGCACCATAGGAATCATTTCTAGCGCATCAGCAAATGCATAAGCCGCTAGTTGAACTCTCCCTTCAAGGGTACCTGCCCACTTCCTCAACTGCGTAACTACCTCTGTTTCTGCAGCACCACCTCCAGCCACAATTGACGGTTTTTCGATGACATCCTTAACTGTCATTAGCGCATCATGTATTGACCTTTCGGCCTCATCCACCACACGCTGAGCTCCTCCCCTCACTAGTATTGTCACTGCTTTTGGATTCTTGCACCCTTCAATGAATACCCATTTGTCCTCTTCAACCTTTCTTTCTTCTACTACATCTGCATATCCTAAATCATCTGCTGATAGGTCATCAATACTTGTGACGTTTCTGCCTCCTGTTGCCCTTGCAAGCTTGTCCATGTCGCTCATTTTAATTCTTCTAACAGCCAAAATACCCTCTTTGGCAAGGTAATGCTGAGCCATATCATCAATTCCCTTCTGGCACAAAACAACATTAGCTCCAACTGATTTTATCTTTTCAACCATGTCCCGCAGGAGCTTTGTCTCCTCATCAAGAAATGCTTTCATTTGTTCTGGGTCTGTTATATTTATCTTAGCATCAATTTCAGTCTTCTCAATTTCTAGCGGGGCATTTAACAGGGCAATCTTTGCTTTCTTTACGGTCTTTGGCATGCCTGCATGCACAACTTCTTTATCAACAACCACTCCCCTTATGAGAGTAGTGTTTTTTATTGATGCTCCTGGTTTCTTTTCGACCTTTACGTTGTCAATGTCAACTCTGTAAGTTCCGTCTTTCTTGTCAGCTACCTGGGAAACAGCATCAACGATCAGATCTGAGAGATAGGCCGCATCAGAAGAAACTACCTTTGTGCCTATAGTGGTCATTGCTATCTTCTTTAATGTTGCCTTGTCTTCTGCGCTAACTTTATCGGCCACCCTCCTTAACGTGTTTACAGCTTCTTGGGAGGATTTCATGTATCCATCAATTATTATTGTTGGGTGTACCCCTTTCTGTATGAGTTCCTCAGCTTTTTCGACCAGATATCCAGCCAACACCACAGTTGAAGTGGTTCCGTCTCCAACTTCGTTATCAGTAGCCTTGGAAATTTCTACCATCATCTTTGCGGCGGGGTGCTGAACATCCATTTCCTTTAAGATAGTGGCTCCATCATTTGTAACAGTCACATCCCCAAGACTGTCAACCAGCATTTTATCCATGCCTCTCGGACCCAAGCTGCTCTTGACGACGTCCCTAATCAGTTTCACCGCCTCAAAATTGTTACGTTGGGCTTCTTTGCCCTTCTTTTCAGTGGTCCCTTCCTTCAGTATCAGTACAGGTTGACCACTCGCCGTCATAGCCGGAATTGCAGTTGTATCAGCCATTTTTCTTTTTCACCTCTAAGGATGTTCACTATTTCAATAGATTGTTTATAAGCTTTTTCCTGACTCCATGAATAAAATTACAAATAAAAGGCAGAAAGCTTATATTGAGTTCTGATGTTAAACCTAATATGCCAGAGAAAAAATATGGAAATATAACAGTAACAGAACTGGAACCAATACCCAAGGGCCTGATTGCCATTGAAGGGCTTCCTGACATAGGTCTTGTTGGCGTAATTGCTTCATCATTCCTTATTGATACATTTAATTTAAAACCTGTTGCTGTAATTAAAAGCCCCTTGATGCCTCCCGTGCAGGTAGTTCATATGGGAGTCATAGTTGAACCTATTAAAGTATTTGGAAATGATTCAATTCTTGTAATTTCATCTGAAGTGCCAATACCTGCAACACTCATAACTTCTCTTGCAACAGCTATTGCAGAGTGGCTTACAGAAAAGAGGATAAGCATGCTTATTTCCTTAAACGGTTACCCATCACAGAAGAGAATCGACCAGATTGAGCCTCATGTAGTTGCTGTTGCAAATAATCTGTCTTTAATAGAAATGATAAAACAAAAAAATATAGAGGTTCTGGATGACGGCTTTATTTCAGGGGTCTTTGCACTGCTCATGAGTGAACTTGCAGCAAAAGGGACTAATGCGATTGCGCTCATTGCACAGGCATTTGAAAACTACCCTGACCCAGGAGCAGCTGCCGCTTCACTCAAGGCGGTTTCAGGGCTTATAAACCTAAAACTGGACCTTAAGCCGCTCCTTGACAAGGCTGATGAAATGAGGTTAAACATGAGTAACCTCGTGCAGCAAACAGCCGCCCAAAAGCAGGGAATTGAAGGTCCCTTAACAACCATGTACAGGTGATTTAAGATGTGGGATAACAGAATCGAGCCGTTGAGTGATATAAGGGAAACGAACGACAGAATTATGATAAGTGTGGACCTTCCCTTTGTAAATAGCAAGGATCAGATTGAGATATATGTCTATGAAAATTTAATAGAAATAGTTGCCAATACATCCAAGTCCATTAGATGGAGAAGAGGAATTTCTGCGGGGGAAGCATTTGAAACAAGTCAATATGAGAAAAGGGTTAAACTGCCATTTACCGTGACAGAAGATGATGTTAAAGCAACATTCAAAAATGGAATACTGCTAATAATTGTTGATAAAAAAAATATTAAAAAAAGAAAAGTAAACGTTTATTAAAATTCATTCTATTATTTCCCACTTTGGCTGATACTTGTCAAGTTCCTGCTTTGTATAGTCATCCATCGGGTGTTCCCTCTCTGGTATTTCGACTTGCTTTTTTACATCAAATAGCTCAGTTGTAAAGTATCTCATGGCAGAATCATTTAGCATTACTACAATGTTCTTTAACTCAGGGTGCCTTTTAGAAAGCTTGATTGCAGCTGCTACATTCGCACCTGAAGAAATACCTGCAAGTATTTTTTCCTTTAACATAAGCTGCTTGCCGTAGAGAATTGACTCATCTGAACTGACTGTCACTATCCCGTTAAGTATTGATACATCCAGATTCCTTGGAACAAACCCATCCCCTATCCCTTCAATCCTGTGTGAACCCCATTGCCTCTTTGAAAGAAGTGGCGCCTCGCTTGGCTCTGCTGCATAAAGCATGACCTTTGGATTCCTTTCCCTCAAGTACCTTCCAACACCAGTAATTGTACCACCAGTTCCCTGAGTCAACACAACACCATCTACCTTACCGGATGTCTGTTCCCAGATTTCAGCCCCTGTAGTGTCATGGTGCGCTGCAACTGCGTCTAGGTTTACATATTGGTCTGGGAACCAGTATTTCTCTGGGTGCTCTTTAACCATTTTCTTTACCAAATCATACGATATGTCAACATCACTTTCTGCTCCAGGAGTTTCAATTATGTTCCCCCCTAGGTACCTTATGAGCTTCTTCCTTTCTTCACTCATACCTGATGGCATGACTATTGTAACTTTATATCCCAACAGTGTGCCTACCCAAGTGCATGCAATCCCAGCATTGCCTGTGCTTACCTCAACAATTTCCATCCCTGACTTTATGGTTCCGCGCTTTATTGCTTCAGTTATCATCCTGAAGTAGACCCTGTCCTTTAATGACCCAGAAGGATTAAGGAAATCCAGCTTTCCATATATGTTAGCTTTGATTCCTGCATCATGCGGTATCTTGTTCAATTTAACCATTGGTGTCCTTCCTATTGCCCCAAGCAGATTGTCAAATGCTTTTGAATTCGCGTTCCAGTTTACGCTCATCTTTTATCATTAAACCTCCAACTAGTGTGTTTTTAATGTTTTCCATCATCTGCTTTGTTGCCTTGAACAGCTCGC
>JARVJW010000116.1 GCA_029775955.1 Nitrososphaeria archaeon
AAAAACTTTTAAACTTATTTATTTTATAATTAAGAATGTTAGCGTATTTTATAAGGCATGGGGAATCTGAAACTAACGTAAGTGGGCATTTCCCTGATGATTATTTAAAAAGCCCCCATCTAACTGAAAAGGGGAAAAGGCAGGCAGAAGAAGCTGCAGATATGATATCAAAAATTAACATAGACATTATCTTTTCAAGTCCAATGCCTAGAGCAGTCGAAACATCACAAATATTATCAGAAAAAACAGGTGTTAAAATCACAATAGACCAGCTATTAAAGGAAGTTGAGTTAGGAAACCTAAAGGGGAAAAGGACGTCAGAAATCTTTACTTCAGATCCAGACTGGTTTAATGAATATTTCGTTGAGGGTAACAGGTATGGTATTGAAAAATATGATAAAATACAGGAACGGATGATACATTCTTTGCAGAATGCCAGAGATGCTGGTTACAAGTCAGCGGTTTTTGTCAGTCATCTAGAACCAATAAGATCATTGGTGGCTGCAGCAATGGGGATTGGCGGCCAAGCTGTTAGAAAAGTCAAGATTTACAATGCCTCAATTACTATATTTAAATATGAATATAGTATTGAATTATATGCAGTTAATGTGCGCCCTTTGAGGGACTACATTTAAGTTCAGATATTGACAAAAAAAATTAGCTAATAGATAAATTAAATCAAACATAAATGATTATACAAGAAGGATATGCATATTGTGAATCATCAAATGTTAGATAAAAGTACAATAAATGAAATTTTAAAGATGAAAATGGAGGACATGATGGTTATTTATGATTATGAAAAAGGATTGGGATTTGTTAGTCCAGCGTTAAAGGGGTTGTTTAAGGAAAGCAAAAACACAAAAAGCCTTGCAAGAATAGGTGCTCTGCTCATTGCGATACCTGATCCCATCACTGATGTGCCTGGTGTGTTGCTTTTGGTTATGGCCAAGGTCATAGAAAGAAATAAGGGTATCAATATTCAAGAAATTTCCAGAGAATTTAATAATACATTAAATGGATTGAAAGATATCATTTAGAGACCCTTTTATCGCACTATAATATTCTTTATTATTTAATTTCTTAGAATAATTGACGATTTTAGCTGTTTTTAAGCTATAAATTAAACCTCGAGCAATTCCTGCTTCGACAGGCCTTTTAAGCACATGCTCAATAACGGCATGAACATCATAAAGTTTCCTTTTATTTACAGAATAAATTTTCATGTCATCACCAATAAAAATATTTTTATTTAATTTAGTGAATTCTAATGAGGCCTTGATGTTTTCAGCCGGTGGACCAGCCTTAATTTTAACATGTGAACGCTTAAATGTAACAAGAAAAGTGAAGCTTACCCAACCATTACTTTCGTATATTGTAAATGTTATAGGTCCAAACCCCTCAAAATTTAGCTCATTAAATATGGCTCTGCACGATTTTAGATATTCACTCCACCTTATTTCCTCAACTTTATCCGGGGCTTTAAAGACAATGCTTACAGTGCTGGATGCAAAAGTTCGATCAAATTTTTTGTGTTTCTTCCTAAAAAATGATAACGATGGAGTCTCAAGAAACTTGCCTGCAAGCAGCTGAAATTTAGCTATATTTGATGGCCGTATTGCTGCTGCAAGGTTCCTACTATTGTCAACAGGGTCCAGTATAGTTATAGGGGTGTTAAATGTTTGGGATGGTTTACCTAATAGGCTAATAACTGTGCCTCTTTTCCAGCCTTTAACGCCATTTATGACTTCTAAGAATGAGCCATATTTTACTGTAAGAATTTCAGTGACATACCCACTGAAACCACCAATTCGTATTTCTGCACCATAAATGCCATTTGCTTTGAGAAATAATTTTAATACCCTTACCTGTTTTTTAGTTTCTTCATTTAGCATTTGTTTCAATAGTAATGTATGAAACCTGCTCCTGTCCATGCTTGTTATCCATACGCCTTGTTTTGTGTCAGCGCATGGAACCAGATTTACAGTAATACCATTTACAATACCCTCAAGGTAAGGATGTTCTGCAAATCTTTTCCAGTGCGGAAATTCACTGAGAATAACTTCTGCGTCTTCTAGTCCTCTTTGGTTTATTTTATCAGCTCCCCAATCAGGTGGATACATCATAAAAAAATCTACGTCGGCATCTCCTGATAACCATGTATCCCTTGCATAAGACCCTCCTATTTCATATTTTATCATTTTAGCTTGCAGATGTTCTTCAACTTGTTGCACAGCTGTGTCTAATTTTAGCCTTTCCTCATTACTTGGTGTTACAAAACCTGAGACTTCTTTTATAATATTAAATATATCTTGCATGATATATGGTTATTTACATTTGGTAATTAGCTTTTAGTATAGAACTGACATTTTGTATGGGTTTCCCAATTCCATTTTGTTGAGAATCCTAAGTAAACCAAGCCCTTCTGGATATGAAAGCACTGGCCTGTCAAATCCGCGATCTGCCATCGGAATCCTAGGACATGCCATTTCCACAAATGCATCAAATCCCCTTATTGCATTAAGTTTCCAGGGCACTACTTCCCTTATTGCAAGCACAGCAGACTCCTTTCCAATTGATATTAACCTTTTAGATATCCATCTAGCTTTTTTGTAAAACATCTGACCGTCCTTTAATCCTACAATTACCCCTATTTTATTTGCATTTTTTGCAAGCATTATTCTAGCAACAGCGGCTTTGTATAGTATTCCAGCTGTCTTACTTACGTCTTCGACAGTGCCAGTGTGAGGGTCAGCCATTACTGTTGTTTTTTCTGAAGAGAGTGCTAGGCCGGCAGCATGAAATGGACTTTGACCAACAAATACTAGTATATCAGCTTCCCTTGCCAAAACGGCTGAATAATAATTGCACCCAAATACCTGGCCCTCAAACATGCCTGGAAAGGCTCCAGATTCAATTGCCTTTATTCCCAATGATTTTAGGTCATTTTTTAGGTTTTTTGTTACATCTTTATAATTGCTTGTTGTAAAAAATGCTGGCTTTGTAAATCTTGTATTTTTCAGATATTTAAAAAGTTCTGATGCCAATTTACCTGTTTCAAGTTCATATTGTGCGTCAATTAGGTAAACTTTACCTATGCTTTCCACAGCTGTAGCATGGCCAACGTTAAAAATCAGATCTAAATTCAATAGCTGTAAGTCAGCCACATTTAAATCGCAGGTGCCATAACTAGGTTCTCCAAATATTACGCTTTCAACATTAAAGCTTTCAACATATGCAGCAAGTTCAGGGAGAACATTTAGAAGCCCATCTGGTGCAGCAAGACCGACACGCTTGGGCTTCTCCCGTTCTATTATATCTTTAATTTTTTGCCTGTCCAGTTTGAGCAATGCTCAGAACTTCCATCCGAGTTTTCATTGGAAGCTTACTTCGTGCTATTTTCATTGCTTTCTTTGCCTTGTCAAGATTTTCTTTTTTTATATATATTTCCAGTATAGGATCATTACTTTCAATTCTCGCTGCAAGCCCAATAGGTTTTCCAAAAGCTCTTCTCATTCCTTCTGATAGCCTATCTGCACCAGCAGTTGCAATCATTTTGTTTTCACGTAATATCACATGTGGATAAGGAACTAATTTAAGAAAATATGCACTCTCCCCCAGAGGCTCAATTATCTTATTAGCAGCTACCCTGGATGCTTCCAGCGCATTTTGCCTGACCTGAACTTTTTCCTCTGAGTATAATCTAACAATATAATCATAGTCCTTTGTAAGGCTTCCCATGGTAAACTTCGCTATTCTTAAACTAGGAATTGCATCTATATATTCCCTTCTTACATATGGCATTCCCTTTGGCTCCCTATAATTTCTACCCTTCAACTTACATTCCCTGCGAATCTCTCTCTTAAAAGTCTTCCTTTAACTATGTTGCATAAATTGATTGTTCTCAGCTAATGAGCAAATTAATTGTGCCCCTTCATCCAGCTTACCCTCGTGCCACCCCGATGCGCCTCCACAACATTATATGTGAAAATGGTCATTATTTCATTGAATATTCTTAAATCAAGCGCTGATGACATGTATTCTTTTAACATTAACAAACACCGCTTCCGCCCCTGTCCATACCTATTTTTCCATGCAGTTGGATAATTGAGGAACTCTCTAACTGCCTTTAACCTAACTCGATTTTCCGGAGTTGGTTACAGACTCGCTCATGGCTGCATTGATCCCTGGAATCATAGGCCGAATCACCGAACGCCTTTTTGTTCATTGCACCAAGCTTGCTGAACTGCTTCCAGTCAACGCTCACCTGTTACCTCCACGCTGGTTATGAGGTGATTCACATTAAATGTGAAGCTTTACCTATCCTTTCCTCGCTTTACCCATTCACACCTGTTGAATATCTTGATGAGCCGATTGCCATGCCAGCAGGATTATCCTTGTCATACTCCAAGCGGAACCCTTAGCCCCTTCCCCATACTGTCCTGGCTTCCCATATTTCACCAAGCATCTCGGTCTGCCTGTAGTCCAAAGTACTCCTTTACGGCCAGTAGCATCAGTGCATCAGAGTAGGCATAGGGCTTTCCCCCTCTTTATTGTGTACGCTGTATCCCTTATTGCCGCAAGAATGTCATTGTGTCGGTCCTCATGAAGGGCAACCTTATCAAATACTTTAACCTTCAGTTTCCTCCTTCCATTGAAGTTATATGACAGTTAAATGTATTGCCATTATAGTCTGGATGGCTTCACTGTATCCTCTTCCTGATACTTAGCGTACCCTTTAAGCTCATCAATGGCCTTCATCCCCCTTTAATGCCTGCTTCTGGGAAGGTGTTAATACATTACCTTCCATCCTCTTTGGCCTTATTCACCATATCCCTGAACGGCATATCATGCCTCAGTTTTGTGAATGTGGTCAAGCACATGATTTATGCTATTGTAGCTCTTCTGTTACGTTAAGTGCCCTCTAGATCAAACAGCTCTAAATGGCATCTTTGTCACAAGGTGTATGCCATGGAAGGTATGATAGTGCTAAGGTGAACGAATCTGAAAACCTGACCTTTCCATCTACTGCCTCTTGAGCTCAGGGTTAACCCTGACCTCCTCAATTAACCTATTAACCTTTGGATATGTTCCATCAGTACATGGTTCAAGCCTCCCAGACAGCTCCTTTGCGTTCTTAACCCCAAAAAGCAATTGAAGCATGTCTATGCCGTAAAGCCCACCCTTCACTAGGGGAGCCCTCTCACTGTCAGCATATATTTCAATATGGCATCCCAGTTAACTTGTATTCCCATGGCAACATGTTCTCCACATAATATGATGAACTGTTCATTGAAAGTGCAAGGACCAGGCCAACTGTCTATTGATGACCTGTTAATTGTCCCAGTACAGAATTGGCCTGACAAGACTTCCTGCAAACCATGCACTCCGAAGCCTTACATCAATAAATCGGTTATCAGCCTCGCATATGAACCCTATCATCCTTATGAATTGCAATAAGGGCACTTATCGCCTGAATCTGTGTTGCCGTCATAAAGCTGTGCAAGCTGTATAGGGCATGTACTCAGGTATTTCTTTATGGTCAAAGAATTCACGGCAATATATTGTTGCGCCAACGCATAAATTATGTTGAAAAAATAATTGATAAATTGGTCAACATGTTTATAGAGGCATCACCACTGGCATTAACAGTAAATCTTATATATTATTATTTATTTATTTATTTTACTTTATGTCGTCAGATAAAGCCGTTTTTAAGAGTCTTGATGAATCAAAGACTGCATCCACGCATTTGGGCATATCTCTGATTTCCGCAATGGGAACTTTCCTTGATGGTTATGATATTTCAATAATTGGGGTTAGAAACAGCCACGATGATCTTTATAAGTAACTATAATATATATGAAGATAAAGGAAATACTGAAGGCGATAAAGCCATGAGCCATCCATGGAGATCCAGGGGGGATAAGAGGACAATTATCGGGCGCTACGAGCCACAGGAGGAAGTAATGAAGTACCTCACGGACATGCAGAACGCGATAAGGCGCGCCCTTGAAGTTGCCTATGAAATGGCTATACGCGATTACAATAGGATACCTTCGCCAATTGCATTGAGGAAGATGGTCAAGCCGTGGTTCGTGTCAAACTACGATTATGCAATTCACCACCTCAACCCCGTGTGTGTTTCCGCCGTTGCCATGCTCCGGTCATATAAGAAGAACCATCATGGCGAGCTGAGGATACCTGTTGTAAAGAAGCTTGAAATGAGGATTGACGGCGAGCTGTTCAAGGTTGAAGGTGACAAAGTGAGGGTAACGCTCCAGCCCGGACATTACGCTTACGTCCCAATAAACACTGAGAACAAGCACTTCCTGGAATACAGCAAGGGCAAAGCTTCAGAGCTCTTGCTGACTGACAATTTTGTATGTGTAACTTTCACCATATCGGAAGTGGAAAGGACCTTAGGTGGTAGCTTCGTGGCGCAGGATCTGAACTTCTCCACGATAGATTCCACGTTTGCGACGGTGAATGCTGGTAGGACTGCGCTGAAAGGAACTTATACACAGAGCATTTCTAACATAGTGCACATACAGAACGACTTCTCCAGGAGGAGGAAGAGCCTACAGAAGCACATACACAACAAACAGAAGAAGTACAGGAAACTGCGCCAGGCCAGAGGCAGGCAGAAGAACCGTGTCAATGATGCCTTGCAAAAGCTAACTACGCAGATGGTAAAGGAAAACCCAGGCGCATCGTTTGTCTTTGAAGACTTGAACGGAATAAGGACTAGTGGAAACAACAGGAAGTTCAGGACAAAGTTGAACAAATGAAAGGCTTTACCAGAAGATGATTGAATACAAGTCTCAATACAAGACCGTTTACGTGAACCCAAGGGGAACTTCAGAGTGTCCTGCAAGTGGTGATAACTTGGGGGATATCGA
>JARVJW010000111.1 GCA_029775955.1 Nitrososphaeria archaeon
AAAATTATTTACTGTAAATTGCAATTATTCTAATTTTAAATAATGTAGCTTTTAATTTATGCAAGCACATTCTAGTGCCAGCTGTGCACATATTCTGTCAACTTCTTCAGCTCCCTCCAGTCTGTGCCTGGAATTACGCCATGCCCAAGGTTAAAAATGTACCTGTTTATTCCATGCATGCTGCTTAGCACTGTGTTGGCTTCCTCAAGCATTGCCTTACCTCCTACAAGTGAATACACTGGATCCAGGTTTCCCTGAACCCCGATCCTCTCAGCATTATACAGTGATTCCATGGGAATTTTCCAGTCAACACTGATAAACGTTGGTCTTGCTTTCCTGGCTATTTTGGTTATCAGGTGCAAGCAATCGGTGCAAAAGTAAATTACTGGAACTAGGCTCTTAATGTAAGTAATAAGCCCAGATAATTTCTCTAAATAATATTTTTCAAATTGTTCTTCTGAAAGCGCTCCCACCCAGGTATCAAATAGTTGGATAACTGAAACCCCTGCATTGACCTGCACTGTTATGTCCTTGATAATAAGGTCAGAAATTGCGTTGAACAATCCTTCCCAGTTCATATTAATCATAAGAGATTTGGTTTTAGGGAATTCCCTTACATATCTCCCTTCAATTATGTAACTTGCCAATGTAAATGGGGCGCCGGCAAATCCAATTACAGGGACATTTACGGCACGTTTAATTTCAGCTATCTGATCCCTAATGAACCAGAGTTTTTTATCATCCATTGAGCTTACCATGTTTTCGAATTTATCTAGAAGCACATGAGTTTTGAGTATTGGCCCATGTTTGTAACTGTATTCAAGCCCTGCAGCTTCCAGAGGTGTAACTATATCTGAGAACATTATTGCGGCATCAACGCCAAGCTTATCCACTGCCTCTATAGCTATTTCTGATGATTTTTCCGGATTTCTTATTATATTTGGAAGGCTGTCCTGGGATAAATATTTTGCAAAACCAGGCATGTGCCTGCCTGCCTGCCTCATGTACCATACAGGTATGCCGCTGTGCTCCCTGCCATTGAGGGCGTCAGTCAAAACGCTATTCATTTTTCAGGTCCTCAAAGGCGTTGTTAATAGCATGACCAAACCTTTCAGCATCAAGTTCACTGTGGCTTGAAGTGAAGAAGTAACTTTCATATGGCGATGGCGGTGCATATATTCCGTTTTTTATAAGTGACCAAAAGAAACGCGGGTAAAGCTCCTTTTTGGTATTTAACACATCGTTGAAATTTTTAATTGCGCTAGCTGTAAAAAAAGGGCTGAACATAGAACCCACCCTGTTCACAGTAATTTCAATTTTGTTGTTCCTTGCAGCTGATTTTATCAAATTCTCAATATTTTTCCCATATTCTTCCAGTTTTTTGTAAAATCCATTGTCAAGGTGAGATAGAACAGTCAATCCAGCAGCTGCTGCAACTGGGTTTCCAGCAAGCGTCCCTGCTTGGTACACTGGGCCCTCTGGCGCCAAATGTTTCATTATATCAGACCTTCCAGCAACTGCTCCAATGGGAAACCCACCCCCTATCACTTTTCCAAAGACAGACAGGTCAGGGTATATTCCATATAGGCCCTGAGCGCCTTCCCGCGATACCCTAAATCCAGTTATCACTTCATCAAATATCAGAACGCATGAGCTTTGGTCACACTTTTTTCTTAGGCTTGATAGAAATGCTGTATCAGCAGGGATCACACCCATGTTTCCGGCTATAGGCTCAACAATTACTGCAGCCACTCGGCTCCCGTTTTCGTCGATAAAGCTTTCAAATGCCTCTACATCGTTATATTTCAGCGTGACAGTATCTGAAACACATCCCTCGGTCACGCCGGCAGAGGAAGGCATGCCAAGAGTTGCAAGGCCTGACCCAGCCTTTGAAAGGACTATATCAGAATGGCCATGATAATTGCCCTCAAACTTTACAATAATTTTTTTATTGGTATACCCGCGTGAGAGCCTTATTGCTGTCATTGCAGCTTCAGTGCCAGAATTTACAAGCCTTACCATTTCTGCTGTTTTCACTCTTTCTGATATTACTTCTGCAAGTTGCAATTCGGCCAGAGTTGGGGCCCCAAACGAGCTCCCATTGTTTATAGCGTTGCGGGAAGCCCTTATTACTTCAGGGTGAGAGTGTCCAAGCAGTATTGCGCCCCAAGAGCATGTAAAATCGGTAAATTTATTGCCATCAGCATCCCATATCCTTGAGCCCTTTCCCCTTTCTATAAATAGAGGCGTCCCACCAACTCCCTTAAAGGCCCTTACAGGGCTGTTCACACCTCCAACCATTACCCGGAGGGCCCTGTTGAACAGCATTTTGCTATTTTTCGTGTTCATCTTTGCCTCAACATGTCAGCGATTTTTTCAGCGTAATATGTTATCATTATGTCAGCTCCAGCCCTTTTAATTGAATAAATGAGCTCCATTAGGGCATCATTTTCGTTGATCCACCCGTTCATAGCTGCGCCCTTTATCATGCTATATTCCCCACTTACGCTGTAAGCTGCTATTGGCAAATTGAACCTGTTCCTTGCAGTGAATATGAGGTCCAGATAAAACATTGCAGGTTTGACCATAATTATATCTGCGCCCTCCGATATGTCAAGTTCAATCTCCCTCATTGCCTGCCTTCCGTTCCTGTAATCCATCTGGTATGTCTTCCTATCGCCAAATGCTGGCCTAGAATCAGCCGCTTCCCTGAAAGGGCCATAAAGGGATGACGCAAATTTTGAAGAGTAGCTCATAATTACAGTGTCCTTTAATCCACTGTCATTTAATGCAGCACGTATTGCCCTAACCTGGCCGTCCATCATAGAGCTTGGTGCCACTACATCAGCTCCAGCTTCTGCATATGCAACAGCTGCCTTGGCCAGCACAGGAAGGGTGAGGTCATTATCCACTCTTCCATTTTTAATTATCCCGCAGTGGCCGTGGGTTGTATACTCGCACATACATACATCAGCTGCGATGAGGGCTTCAGGATATTCTTTTTTTATCTTCTTTATTGCATCAGGAATGACTCCATTTTCATCATAGGCCCCAGTTCCCATTTCATCCTTCGCACTGGGAATGCCAAAAAGCAGAAAGGATTTTATGCCAAGGTTAAGGGCCCTGCTCACAGTACTCACGGCAATGTCGGCAGTTTGCCTAATAACATCTGGCATGCTTTCTATTTTCTGGCTTTTGCCCTTTCCAGGAATTATGAACATTGGGAGCATCAAGCTTGATGTGTCAAATGCCGTTTCTGCAACCAGGTCCCTCATGGCCTTGCTTGATCTGAGCCTTCTCTCCCTAATGTATGGGAAAATTTTAAATTCGTCCTCCAAGTTTAAGTTCACCCAGCATTTCGAATAGTGACCTGTACGTATAAGCTTTAGGCATATCTATAACTCTGTACCCCATCTTCATTGCAGTATCCCCTGTCAATGGTCCTATTGGCGCAGCTACAACCTCCTTCTTGAATTCACTTATGCCAGAAATGCTGAGGCGGTTTTCTAGCCCCATTACCTCCTTTGAGCTTCCAAATATCGCTATTTTTGCCCCCCTGATTCTCTCCAATTTAACCGGCTTGCTTACAAAGGATGCCCGGTACAGGTCAATTCTGCATGAAACAATCCCCCTTTTGCCCAGCACTTCTTCTGCAGCATTGTTCCCATCTTTACTCCTCAAGATAAGCACCCTTGAACCTGGGTTTGCAGGCAGTTCCTCTGCCAGCTTTTCTGTTGTATATTCGGAGGGGATAAAGTCAACCCTTAAACCTTTTCTTTGCAAAGATCTGGCAGTGCCAGACCCAACAGCAGCTAATTTGGCGCCCTTGATGTATCTTATAAGCCTCTCAGATTTAAAGAACAGGGAAGCGGCCGTTGCTGATGTAAATACAGCCCAAGAGTAAACCGCGTTACCAGGGCATGTATCAAGTTCCTTTGAAATGTCAAGAGGAACGATTTTTAGAACTGATATAAACACTGGGTCAAAGCCATTTCTTTTTGCCATGGCCCTCAGCCTTCTGCTGTTGCTGCTAATTGAGGCAATTATTACCTTCAACTGAGCAATACACCAGCGAGTTCAGTCCCTGCATCCCAAGCACTTGCTGGCTTGCTAAACAGAATCGAAAATTTAACAGATTTGCCCGAAGCTATAAAACCTTTCAGGAAAATCTTACCATTGTAGATTCTTGTATATATCCCGGCAGGCACATTGCAATCTCCCCCCAGGGTTTTCAGGAAAGCCCTTTCTGCCCTTGCCCTGGTCTCTGCCTCATTATCATTAATCTTATTCATTAGCATAGCAATTCTGGACCCTTCCTTTGCCTCTACTGCTATTATTCCTTGCCCAGCAGCGGGAATAAAGAACTCGGGATTCAACCTTTGATATTTAACTTTCAGCTCAAGTCTAGTAAGGCCTGCACCAGAAAGTACAACGCCATCAAGGCCAATTTCCCTGTACTTTTTTATTCTTGTATCAACGTTGCCCCTCATGGGCCTGACATAGATATCGGGCCTATAGAATTCAATCAGCGATTTTCTTCTTGCACTTCCTGTTCCAATTTCTGCGCCCTGTTTAAGGTCAAAAAGGCCAGTGCCTGATTCTGTCACGAGATAATCTGATGGATCATACGATATTGGAAATGAAACCAATGCAAGTCCATCCATTGGCTGGAGGGGAAAATCCTTGAGGCTGTGAACTGCTGCATCGACAACCCCATTAGCTATAGCGTCTTCAAGTCTCTTGGTAAATGCGCTTTTGAGGTTCAGCTCTTGCTTCCCAGAAAGGTCCCCTTCAGTTGTCACTGGCACTATTTTTACCTTTTCATTAGTTATCGAGGCTATTCTTTCACTTACCATTTCTGCCTGAATCATCGCGAGCTTGCTTGGCCTAGTTCCTAACCTCATCATTCAATTTACCTCCCTGACATCCTCCTATCCTTGAAAGGTTCCTACTTTATAGAGTGGCAACTCGTAGACCTCCTTTTGAGAGTTCCGCTGCCGTAGCACTTTCCACAGGCGCAAATTCTGAAGTGCTCATATACATACTGTTTATCGTAACGTTCTTAAGTATCATTAGCATTGTTTATACACGCTTTTTGTTGCCTATAAAGGTGTTGTTCGCTATTTTGCGTTGCATTAATTGTACCAGATGGGGTGTGCGACATTATTATTGCATGGTTACCTATCAAAGTTGAATAGATTGTGCCATAAACTGGTGCATAGTTTTCAATTCTGTCATCACGCCTCTGGGCAATGCCACACCCGAACATTTTCTTGTCTGCAGCAAAGCTTCAGAATTGTTCCTCTGATGATATTGTTCATGGTATTTTATTTAGTGACAAACTCTTTCATGGTGCCCTTCAACTTCTGGGAACCATTTAACATTGAATTTGGAATTATTCCCGCAAACATGCCATACAGGATTGGAGTGCTTGAAAAGCTTTGCTGTATCAATATCAACATCCATGTGAGATAGCCATTGCCCTGTCAAAGGCATTTCCTTTCTTACGTCATTGTAAACATTGCTAGCATATCCTGTTTGGCCAAACTGCTTGATCAGGAGAAGCTTGACCCTGCCTTAAAGAGGATGGCCTGCTGTGGGTTCTATCTGGATTATGCTGACAGCTTCATGCACCAGAGGATTGAGCATTTTTATTGCTTGCCCTACCCGCAAACTGCTGCTCGTAAGTCCTCCAATCCCTTTTTTGGATTGCTCAGTTTGCTGATGTAATCATTGATCTATCGTCTCTGTGTAGCCTGCCACATATATAAGCTGGGAAGTTCGTCTTTATATATAAATGGCGAATAACGTTATGTTTTTTGTTATGGTAAATAATGTTAGAATAGTGTCCCACACCCTGCCAGATGATAAAATTTATTACTATTTTATTTAATACCACAAATTTACATACCTTATCAGATAGGGATTGGAAATGATATAATGAAAAGCTTGTTGAAGATGTTAACGTTGACCTTCTGATTAACCAGACTTACTGGTAACGGCATTATTTACTCATTCCCCTCTGACAATGATAATGAACTTGCTGTGTAGAATATGTTAACAGATCTGCATATTCCTCAATGCCCTGACGCTCAGCTTATTTTTCAGTTCATTGATGTTATTAGGAGAGAACCATTTCATCTTGTTCCACTTGATGTATGCCCAGAGCCATCCAACTGGGTTAAAGCCAGGGCAGTACGGAGGAAGCCGGAAGATTGTTAACCTCCCTTTATGCTGCTTTGCAAACTCTTTCTCGGTAGTTGACCTGTGCAGAGGCAATCCATCCCACAGCAACATGGCCATCTACGTGTCTGCGGAGTTGACTTTATGATAGACGCCTTATGTTGGCTGGCAGTCCAAGCATGGTATTTGTGACCGTTAATATGACGAATTTGAGCTGTTAATGGGGGCCCGAATGCAACCTGATGCCAGTTATAATAAAGGTGTACGTTGGCGTAGATGTAGGAAAGGTGCAGAGATGCAATCATGGACCAGCATCTACATATAATATATGAATTCATCTTCGACAGCATGGCATATCTTACCTATCTTCACCATTCATATATGATAGTTATGAAATCAACAGGCCCATATTGGATTGGCACATACGTTAATCTAGATTTTGCATGCCTGTTGTGCTGATTCATCTCTTAAAGACAAAGGCATCTGCCAGAATGAAGAGTGACAAGGTTGACGCTAACTAACCTTCTAAGGGCTTATACTAGAAAGCTATGTTCCAGAGAGATAAGGTATTTAGTAAGGCACAGACTGTCAAGGTATTGACCAAGAACAGGGTGCAATTATAGATTAGTCTCAAGTTATCTGACCTCTTTGGGAAGGAAGGAAGTGATGAGTGAGCTTCC
>JARVJW010000016.1 GCA_029775955.1 Nitrososphaeria archaeon
TGCAGGCCATGGGCGCAGAGCCTGTAATAAAGCCCAACTCCACTGGAAAATCGAAGTGTCAGGTCAAAGGTGGTTAGGGAGTTCCTCAATGATCCAACTGCATGAAAGCACAGATACGGACAGAGGTGGAAGCGGTGTTCTATTCGTTAATGCTAGGAGAGTACGTATCATCAGCGCTTGATGCAGGAATATTCAATGAAATAATGGCCATTTTCACATATAATGTTGTGGAGGCGCATCGTGGTGACACGAGGGTAAGCTGGGGACACGTGCTTTAATTAACTTATTAGCTGGGAATAATCAATTAATGCAACAAAGCACTAATTGATGATCATTTAAATAGAGGGGTGGGGATAAATTATAAACATGCAGCATATGGTTAAGGATCTTAAGTTAAAAGAAATTGGAAGGAAAAAGATAAGCTGGGCAATGGATAGGATGAAGGTGTTAAACAGCATTTATATGGATCTGGAGAAAGAAAAGCCATTTGATGGCATTAATATTTCGATGAGTTTGCATCTTGAAGCTAAAACTGCTGTGCTTGCCATGTATCTCCAGAAGCTTGGTGCTTCCGTAAGCATAACTAGTAGTAACCCAATAACATGCCAGGACGACGTTGCGGCAGCACTCACTGATGATGTAACCCACGTTTATGCATGGAGAGGAGAAACAGAAAGTGAGTACAAGGCTAACCATATGAAGCTACTTGCAAGTGGGCCTAACATTTTAGTGGATGATGGTGCTGACCTCACTATGATGGCGACCTTATCTGGAAAGGTTTCAGGAATCTACGGGGTGTGCGAGGAAACTACAACAGGTGTAAGGAGATTAAAGGCGCTGCAGGATAGCGGAAACTTGAAGTTTCCTGCAATTGCAGTTAATGATGCAAAGGGGAAATACCTTTATGATAACAAATTCGGGAGTGGGCAGAGCGTTGTGGATGGAATAGTCAGGTCAACGAACATCATGCTTGGGGGGAAAAGTGCAGTTGTCGCGGGCTTTGGCTGGGTTGGCAGAGGGGTTGCAGAAAGGCTAAGGGGTATGGGCGCAGTGGTTACGGTTGTGGAGAGTGACCCATTCAGAGCTTTGGAGGCTTACTTCGATGGGTTCACCGTTACAAGCATGGAAAGGGCATCACAGTACGGTGACTTATTCATAACGTGCACTGGTGATAAAAGGGTGATTTCAGAAAGGCATTTTAGCAAAATGAAAGATGGAGCATTTCTTGCAAATGCGGGTCACTTTGACGTGGAGGTGGATGTGGCCTGGTTGAGGGCTAATGCCGTATCTTCCCAAGATGTCAGACCAAATGTAACAGAGTTCAGGCTGAAAAATGGGAAAACCCTCTACCTGCTGGCTGAAGGAAGGTTGGTAAACCTTGGGGCAGCTGACGGGCACCCAATAGAAATAATGGATCTCTCATTTTCGCTGCAGCTTTTGAGCGCACTATTCTTGCTCAGGAATTATGGCAAATTGGAAAATAAGGTTTATGCAGTGCCTTCTGACGTTGATGAAGGAGTAGTGAAGAAATTCCTTGATATTAACGGCGTGGAGCTTGAGGAACTTAGCAGTGAACAGCTAAAATATATCAACAGCTTTTGAAACAATTCAGGGTTGAAGCTGGGAGATCCTTGTTTATAGTATGTTCATTGTCCATCTAGGCCTTGACCGTTTCCTTATCACCATTGGATTTCCACAGACGGCTTTATCGCCCTCAGTATTTCCTTTGCCTTATGCGACCGAAATCCGTAAATGGCTGAAAAGTTATGATTGAAATTAAATCCCTTACAAGCTCTTCCTGGGCCGACAGGATTTCCTCACCATTCACGGTCTCCGTTCAATGAATTTTACATATAGTCTCAACCAGGTCGTAGCCAAACCTTGCAAGCCTGTACGTTATATATATTCTTGACACCTTGTTTTCCTCCACAAGTTTTATTATCTCGGTTAAGCTATTATTGAAAATCTGCTCCTGATATTGAACACCTTTGCCACAGCCATAAGCCTTTCGATCTGCACCTTTGAATCGTTCTTCTAGTTCGTTAATAAAACCCTTACAGCTTCAAATCTGTCTTTTTCCGTTACCCTTTAACTTTTATGTATCGTACCTATTGGAAAGCCTTATACATTTTATCTTGCCCTGCCTGTCCCAAATCCTCAACGTGGTCAGGTGTAGTACGCTTATTGCATAAAGATTTTCTATGATATATATCAATTGTCGTGCCCTTAAAATATTATAATCCCAGCACTCACGATCAGCACTCTTTGAATAATAAAAAGGAAGATGGGCAACCGTAGCATAGCAAAAAGCAGCCTATAGCAAAACAGCTGTAAATGCAAGCATTGCGCATAAACTGGTCAATCCTGGCAGCTTCCCAAAGGCCAGCTATAAAGCACTTATTAGCTGATAGTGGCCAAATATGAAATGCAGTGTACCTGGAGGAAATGGACAAAGGGTTTCTTTTCCACAATACATCAGATGTTAACGATACTGCAACAGAGGAAGCATGAAACACAGCGTGTCAAACTGACTGGTACAAAAAGCTGATCCAAGGTGTATGGGCAAGTATCTGATTGTACATGTTGATTATCATCCGATGCCTGCAATTGGCTGCATTTATGATAATGCCAAGCTGCTTGATAGATGCCCAGCAGCCAGGGGAGGCGTGATGGATCACAGTTCTATTCAAACTTAAGTAATGACAAGAACATGTTTCAGGTTCACCTTGAGGAACTAGGTACATTGTTGGAAAGGCATAATCTGAAACCAACGGCAAGGTTCGGGTACGTTTCAGCAGAAGATACATCTGTTTAAAAACGTTGATGAATTCATGAACAACTATGACAAGTCTCACCTTTGATCACCTTAAAAAGCCTGCAGATGCGTTCTTCAGGTTAGATAGGAGAAGGGAAGGAGCTGTTAAAACGACCTTGTGTTAATCATGACGATCAAAACACGGAACAAAGGTATAATATGTTCAGGACACTACAACATATTCGAAAAGTTTTTCCATTCAATAGATGAATTAATAACTGGTACAATTCTATGACCTTATGGAGCATTTAGAATTGACAAGCTTGAAATGCCAGCAGTTACCGCAGGCTACCTAAAAGGGGGATAATGATGAATCCATCATTTCTTGAGCACGGAGTGGAATAATTTGCAGATATTTATGTGAAAATTATCGTCTCTCTTTTTTTTGCTTCTTTTATTATCCTAAATTTAGTTCTTTTAATAATGATATAAAGTCTTGGCCGTTATAATTTAAGCTGTATTCCTTTGCTATTTTCTCACAAATGGCGTTTTCCACTATATGCTCAAAATCTCCAAAAATAGCGTGAAGCGCCCTTATAAAAATCTCAGGATTGTCTTGCACATTTTCCAGTTTCAGATTGTAGGTATGCTCCAGATGCCACAATACAACGTTTTTGTTTACCTCCCCATATTCTGCCAGCGTGTCAGAGACCAATTTACCAACTATATTTTTCCTTTCTACCATTTTATATCATCCAGATAAATTTAATTGTTCCCTTTTCAGCGTTTCCTCCAACTAAGCTCAAGTAACCGGTTATAACAGGCATCTGGATTTGCCAGTTTTTAGAATACAGTTCCATTTTAATACATGTTAAAAAGAGATATATAAATAATATCTTTCAATATTATAAAATCATCATTATTGTTCTATTTTGAGGGTTTCATTGACTCCTCAACACTTTTCCAATCAAGCCAGCCTGATGCAATGGCATTGTACCCATGTATGCTCTCGAAGCTTTCTGCTCGTGCATAGATTGCCCTTACGTTGCTGACCATTGCCAGCTTCATGTAAATTGTATTTATGGCATAGCGATATATATCCTCTACAAATTTTGTATTCCTAAGTGAATTATATATTACGAAGGCTTCGTCAGCCCTTTTAAGCGTGCTATAGACCGACCCACTCATTGACTGATACGCGATATCAAGCAAGTCATCTACGCTTGCTAAAACCTTCCCATGAAAATCAATAAATAAGCTCAGCCTTGCCCTCTGCATGTGTGTTGGTGTTATTTTTTCCACATCTGATTCTAGTTTTGTTTTCATCAGTTCTGCCCCGCATGGGCAGGTTGAAATGCCAGTAACGGTTACACCTAGCATATTGTCTTCGCTTCCATGTCTTGTTCTGGTAGCGCGTTCTGAAATGTTGAACCGCTCTATTGAGTCAAGGTATGATACTGGTGATTCGGTATACATAAACCCTTCACCTTTGAGGATCACTCTGCTAGTTAATGAATATTCGTGCGCCGCTAATATCTTCTTAGCCATGATGCTGGCAAGGTCTTCTATTCTTTTTACTTCAGAAAGTGATTCAGTTAACCCGATTGTTGTCCTTGACATATTGGCACCCCTCATTTTCTGGGGTATGTCGACTGTTGCCTTAGCCCTCGCTCCTGTATACTTTATTCTATCAGTTGAAAAATTTGATATTGGAAATCTAAAACCGTTTATTCCCACGCTTTTTATTTTAAGCATTGATCCTGGCATTTCGTATTGTATATCCTTTGAATTTTTTGCTACAGCTTTCCACCCATCCTGCATTGGGTGTCATTTCACTCAACCGTTAATAAATCATTATGTAAAAATTAGACTTTGATGCAGAATCCTAAATGAGGCCAAGGTTAAATAGGTTAGCCGCAAACCAATAATTAATAGCAATATGCCCTCTGAGCATTTCCTAGCGCTTTATCAACAGTGAGCGGGAAAACCCATTTAGGGGTGAAAACGAACATATTTGACAAACTACAATACAATATATTAAATAAAGTTCAGAACTATTAAGCTTCCTTATGACCAATCTCTCCTACAAACGGAATGCAATTTAGGGAAGCTTGACAGATGGTTCTTTAAAAAGACATACAATAAGCTGGTACATACAAAAAGGTAAGCGATCCCCACACTTCTGTCTGCTCTGGTACAGATGAATATACAGCATCTAAAGCAAATTGAGCAAGCCAATCCGCAGGCCTTCATATGCAATAGAACGTTCTACCCTGACTTACAGCCTCTTTAACAACTGTAAACATTTCCAGTTGTCAATTCTCCATTGATTGACAAATATAGCGGCCAATACACTAATGCACAGCTTACTATAAATGAAAGGAAAATGTCCTTACTGGTTCAGATAGCAGAAAAGAAACGTAAAATTTGTGGAATAGATAGGTATAGCTGTTCTGTCAAGGTTCTTCAATTTAAAGCTAGGGGTAAATGTATCAATACGACAGAAAGAGATTACAGCACGTGGGCACTCGTCATGCTCACAGCAAAGACGGTTCGTGTTTAACCATGTATATCAAAACCTGCCCTTTGACGTCTTGAGCCAAAGAAGATGAAAAATAAGGGAAGGAGGTTCAAGCTCGCTCTCCTCAAGCAATTTATTAAATACAAGGCAATTGGCAAAAAGGTGTTGTTTGTGGACCCTAAATCGTAGAAACGCTCAAAATGTGGTTATGTCAATAAGAACAACAGAAAAGACCTTTTAATTGCCTGAACTGTGGCTTTTGATTAAATGCCTCAGGGAACATTAAAGGTAAATCTTGGTGCTGCTGTCAACAAGCCAATCGTTAGCTCGGTGAATCCATGCCTACTGGGAGGTCAGCAACTCCTTTAGGGGTTAGTAGTTGACTTTTGGCTAAGCATTATTTATTTTAAAATATCACAGAAAACCAAGGGTTTTTGCTGAATATGTGTTTTCTTGATGCGAAATTAATGGGTTAGAAACAGCCACGATGATCTTTATAAGTAGCTATAATGTATATAAAGGAAATACTGAAGGCGATAAAGCCATGAGCCATCCATGGAAATCCAGGGGGACAATTGTCGGGCACTATGAGCCACAGGAGGAAGTACCTCACGGACATGCAGAGCGCAATAAGGTATGCTATTGAGGTTACCTATGAAATGGCTATACATATTGCAATAGGATACCTTCGCCAATTGCATTGAGGTCAAGCCGTGGTTCGTGTCAAACTACGATTATGCGATTCACCACCTCAACCCCGTTTCCACCATTGCATGATAATATAAGAAGAACCATCATGGCGAGCTGAGGATACCTGTTGTGAAGAAGTTTGAAATGAGGATTGATAGCTAGCTGTTCGAGGGCTACAGAGTAAGGGTAACCTGGGGTCTGCTCACCGTCTCTTAGCGTTGTATCTAGCACTTGCACCCTTGCCAATTTTACTTCTCTAATCCAGCCATTTTTCTTATCTTTTTCCCAACAGCCTCAATTTGAAGATTTTCTATGTCTAGCATCAGCTCCAACCTGGGCATTACGCTTACGTCCCAATAAACACTGAGAACAAGCACTTCCTGGAATACAGCAAGGGCAAAGCTTCAGAGCTCTTGCTGACTGACAATTTTGTGTGCATAACCATATCGGAAAGGAGCCTAGCTTCGTGGCGCAGGACCTGAACTTCTCCACGATAGATTCCACGTTTGCGACGGTGAATGCTGGTAGGCCTGCGCTGAAAGGAACTGACACACAGAGCATTTCTGACATAGCGCACATACAGAACGACTTCTCCAGGAGGAGGAAGAGCCTGCAGAAGCACAACAAACAGAAGAAGTACAGGAAACTGCACCAGGCCAGAGGTAGACAGAAGAACCGTGTCAATGATGCCCTGTTACTGTAAAGGAAAACCCAGGCGCATCGTTTGTATTTGAAGACTTGGACTAGTGGAAACAATAAGGGCAGGACAAAGTTGAACAAATGAAAGGCTTTACCAGAAGATGATTGAATACAAGTCCTCATTCAAGACCGTTTA
>JARVJW010000177.1 GCA_029775955.1 Nitrososphaeria archaeon
GCCTATCTTTGCGCCGTGGCTGAACTTTGTTACCCTCTCTTCATAAACACGCTCAACTTCATCGCTCAGGCTAAATTTTCCGTCCTTAACTTCCACCCTTCGCACGCATATAGTATATGGATATACCCTTACCTCATATAATGCATGCGGGGGCAGGGTTGCTTAGCCACCTAGCGCTAAACCACTAGCAGCGTTTCCCAAAGCCCATTGTTCCAAAACCTTTAATAATGTTTAATTGTGTAGAGAACGAAGGTGAAGCCGATGAGCCAAAAGCCGAGTTACGTAAAATTTGACACGCCAGAGGAGCTGTCACAGGCAGCTCTTGAAGCGGTAAAGCAAGCTAAGGAGTCAGGGAAGATTAGAAAAGGAACCAATGAAGTTACAAAAGCCATCGAGAGAGGCGAGGCAAAGCTGGTGGTAATTGCGGAAGATGTTGACCCACCTGAAGTTGTTGCCCACCTACCAATGATATGTATGGAGAGAAAGATTTCATATATATATGTAAAGGCAAAAGTGGACTTGGGTTCTGCAGCAGGTTTACAGGTTGGGACTGCAGCTGTGGCGATAGTAGATTCGGGTCAAGGAAAGTCAATAGTAGACCAGATAGTGAATTCATTATCAAAAATAACAGGAGCTTGAATAGACTATGAGCCAAAAGGAGGAGCAGTTAACTCCAGCAGAAGTAGTTCAAATAGTTGGCAGAACAGGAGTAGCCGGTGAAATTACCCAGGTAAGGGTGAAAATTTTGAGCGGAAATGAAAAGGGTAGAATTCTTACAAGGGATGTCAAAGGGCCTATAAAAATAGGAGATATAATAATGCTGAGGGAGACTGAGAGGGAAGCCAGGAAAATAAGGTGAAATATGGTGCTAGTTTCGAAGAAGGTTTGTTCATTTTGTGGCCGTCCAATAGCTTCAGGAACCGGACTTACAATTATTATGAATGACGGTTCAGTTTACAGATTCTGCAGCAACAAATGCAGGTTATCCATGATTAAAATGAAACGGGATGCAAGAAAGCTTAAGTGGACCGAGAAGCATACAAGTAAGGTATGAGCGACAGGACGTTAATACTGGTTAAGCCAGACGCTGTTAAAAGGGGGCTTGTTGGCAGGATAATACAGAGATTCGAAGATAAGGGATTCAGGATACTTAATATAAAGATGATTGAAATGACACGTGAAATGGCAGATGATTTTTACTCTGTGCACAGGGGCAAGCCTTTTTTTGAGAATCTTGTTTTGTTTATAACTTCTGGTCCAGTAGTGGCAGTAATTATGGAGGGAAGGAATGCCATTGATGCCGTTAGAATTATGATAGGCAGCACTGATGCATCAAAGGCACCTCCTGGTTCCGTGAGGGGTGATTTCTCCCTGGGCCTTACTGATAATTCAATACACGCGAGCGATTCAGAAGAGAGTTTTATAAGGGAGACAAGGGCTCTGGGACTGCAGTGATCATGTCAATATACAGGGAATTTGTAACTGTTAATGGGGTTTCTTATTTAAAAGAGGATCATATAGATTCTGAAAGCCTGATAATGGACATAGACGGCACTCTCATTGATACAAGGGAATCTTATAACGCGACAATCAGGGCAACTGTAAACCTCTTTTACAAATGGGTTACTGGCTATCAGGTTCCTGATGAAATAATCAACAGTGCAGTTGGCAGGTTAAGGCTTACAGGGGGATTTAATAACGACTGGGATTCAGTGTATGGAGTTATAATGGGCCTGTTTTCTGGGCTGTCTGATGACCTTTTAAGGGATATATCTTCTGAAAAATTTGAATTTTTCAAGTACAGGCCAAACATCAAGCCCAAAGGCAGCACATTAAATGATTCGGTAACAAACCTAAATTATTTGCTCATGTATACTAGTTCAAATGGCCCAAAGAGCATTGAAGATGGACTGTCCAAGCTTTTTTTTAAAAAAGATAAGCTCAACTACCTTTTACTTTTAAAGAAGAAGCTAAATTATCCTGAAACGCCTGCCAAGAGCCTTTTAGTTAGAACGTTTGAAGAGCTTTACCTTGGCAAGGACATTTTTAAGGAAATGTACATCATGGAGCCAAAATTTAAGCTGTCCAGGGGGTTTATAGAAAATGAAACCGTCAAACTTGATGCTGATGTTCAGGTTTACCTTAAAAGAAAATACGGCAACAAGATAGGGATAGCCAGTGGAAGGCCAGGCCATGCCGCTAAAAAATCTCTGGGAAAGTTGATTGATACGTTCTTTAACAATTCTGCTTCTGTCTTTTTGGATGATGTCGTCAAAGCTTCTTCCGTTGGTGGATGGATGGGTAAACCGAATGAATTTATGCTATTAAAAGCGTTAAAAGCATTAAACGCTAAGAGTTGCATTTATGCAGGAGACTCTGCAGAAGATATTATAATGGCTAAAAACGCATCAAAAATGGACTATAATGTCAAGTTCGTCGGGGTTTATGGGCTGTCAGTTGATTACAAAAGCTTTATTGAATACTTCATGAAGAATGATGCAACGGCAATTATTCCTACAGTGAACGAATTAAAATTTATAGTTTAGGCCATTTTATTGACAAATGTCTGCCCCGCAAGCCATAAACGCAATGTTCATTTCCAAAATTTAATGAGAGAGATTAAAAAGATTTATAAACGCAATTTCTTTTATAATCATTTGATGGTAGAAAAAGATACCATACAAGTAAGCGAGGAAAGTACTTCTGATATATATAAAAATGCTGTAAAGTATTATCCGGAAACAGGGCAGGTTGAAATGGTTGTTAAGTATCCTGATCAACCACTTTTATGGAATGAAGATTTTCATCCAACGCCAGTAAATTTGAGAAACTGGGGTGCAGGCACATTTGCTGCACTGTGGTTTGGCATGGCGTTTATCGTTGCCAGTTGGAGTCTAGTTTCACTTGGTCTGGTGCTGGGATTAAACATAACCCTTACCTTGATCCTGGACTTTGTTGGCAGCGTAATAGTGCTAATACCAATGATATTGCAGTCGCACGGAGGGGCCAGATATGGGCTCGCTGAAACACAGCTTACGAGGACAAGGTGGGGAACATTTGGCGCATGGCTGCCATCGTGGATAAGGGCAATAATCTCAATGGGTTGGTGGGGGATAGAAACCTATATCCTAGCTGAAGCTGCATCTGGAATTTATGTAGTGCTTTCAGGAAATTATAGCATATTAAATAAGTTGGTAGCTAGTGGCAATTACGGTCCTGCCACAATTGCAGCTGCATACCCATCAATATTCTGGAGCATATTCATTATAGCAATTTTAGCACAGATTGTGCTGTTTTACTTTTCACCGCCCACAAAGGCTCAACCAGCGTTAAAGTGGTTTGCGAGAATTGCTGCACCCCTAATAGCGATAGCATTTATATTGATCTGGGTGCCCTTTATGGCTCAGGCCAGGTTTAATTTTACCCCAATATTCTCCATCCCGACAACTGTAAGTGGAACGCAGTTATTTATTAGCGCACTTGTATTTACCAATGCCGTAGTTGCATTTTGGGCAACTATGGCAATGAGTATGCCGGATTATACTAGATTCAGTAAATCACAGAAGGCGCAAATATATGGGCAGATACCAATGCCGTTTTACATGTTGATAGTTGGTTTCCTTGGTGCAACTGCTACAGGTGCAGCGATGACGTTGTACCATACACAAATATGGGACCCTATACTTTTAACTGTAACTCACGTTTCAGCCATTTATACAGTTCCAGCATTAATACTGATTTTAATATCAACTTTTGCAGTTAATACATTTGCCAACACCGTTGCCCCTGGCTATGACATAGCAAATTCCCTTCCAAAGAGATTAAGCTGGTTCAGAGGCGTGGTAATAGGAATCATTATAAGCTTAATTATAGGGGCTTATTCATTCTATGGTTCAGCTTATTCCTATTTATACACCTGGCTTCTGACCTATGGAGGGTTGCTTGGCGTGGTGGAGGGTGTTCTTGTTCTTGACTACGTAGTTATAAGGAGGATGTGGTTCAATCCAAATGACGCATTCAGAATGCACGGGGATTATACTTACTGGAAAGGCATAAACCCGGCGGCCATAATAGCGTTTATAATTACAACAATACTAATTTATGTTCCATCTCCAATCCAGCCTTACTTGTTTGATGGGTCATGGATATCAGGATTTGTTATAGCCGGGCTTATTGACATCATTCTAATGAAATACTGGATAATACCAAAGTACCAGCCATTCCTTAAGGGTGGGCTCCTTATGGGATACATGGATGAACATGTATTAGCATTTAAAGGAAAATAATTTTTTTAAAATATATGATGTAGCTAATTTTATTAAATCTTCATTAGTGAACACTATGACAACCCTTGCTCGTGCACCCTTTTATCCGACTTCTCACTTTGTTAAAAGGCTGGAATTTGGGTGCGCCAGTTTTTTAAATTTGGCGCGTATTATATCAAGCATGGAGACATTAGAAGGCCTTACTAAAATTTATCCTGATGGTAAAAATATATTTTATAACTCCCGAGGGAAATTTGTAAGGGATATGTTTGTAATTTTATTTTCAGCATACGCAGAGTACATTGGTAAAAATGACATGAAATTTGCTGAACCATTCAGCGCTACAGGTGTAAAGGGAATGAGGTTGGCCAAGGAAGGCCATGGTTTTTCAAATTTTATCCTGAATGACATAGACAGCTTTGCCGTAAAATCTATTCTCCATGGCATAGAGGAAAATAACTTGGGTGGATTTGAAGTCAACAACCTTGACGCTTTTTCCTTTTTGGATAAATTAAAAACCCTAGGCAGAGTTGATGCGCTTGATATTGATCCATTTGGGTCGGCTGCACCATATATTCAGCCATCCTTAAGAAGCGTAAAGGATAAAGGTTTTGTTGCTTTTACATTTACTGACACGCCAGTGCTGGGCACTGTTCACAATGATGCGCTGGTAAAAAGGTACCATGTAAAATCAAATAAGGTATATTTTTTAAAAGAATTGCAAGCAAGGATTGCAGCTTCCATTGTAATTTCTGAAGGGTCTGTGATAAATGTAGCTCCGGTCCCCTTTTTTGCGCATGTATTTGAGCACTATGTGCGAGTTTATTTCCAGGTTAGGGCATCCCCGAGCCTGTCCCTTGACCTCATGAATAAGTTATCTTATATCTATTCTTCAGAATGCGGATATGCATCACTGGAAAAGACAGATGTATGCCCATATTGTGGTAAACGGATAAATGTTTCCGGTCCAGTTTACACTGGAAAACTTTTTTCAAATGAATTGATCAGGATAGCTGTCAAAAATGCAGTTGCGTGTAAACCTTGTTACAAGCTATTTCACACTGCACTAAATGAAATTGACTTGCCATATTACTATGAGCTGAGCAGATTGGCAAATATTCTAAAAATGCAGGTTCCATCTGCACTAAAAATAATTGGCTTGCTTAACAGATTTGGCTATGAGAGCTCACCAACATCGTTTTCATATAGCGGTGTAAAAACTAGGGCTCCGGTATCCGTAGTCAAATCAGCATTTTACTTCTAACTAAAATATTTAAAATGAGATATTTACTATTGCTTTACGTTGAATATTGATATATTTAATTATGACAATGATGTGGTGCTGAAGGTAAATTATCGAGCCAAGGCCATTTCTACAACGTTCAATGGGGGCAACATACGATGTATTTCCACGGTAATACACCATCATGTAAATGACAGTTTTGACCTTAAAAGCGAATTTAATAAGCTATCTTCAATACTTGAATTAAACATCAATAAGAGCATTGTTTTTATGACCGCTGCAGATATTAAAAGGCGGCATATAATTTATGATTGCAAGCGTTGCGGCATTCACACTATAGTTTCTTTAACTGCTGGCTTTACAAATCCATATATAATTTCAAATGGCGAAATTTTTTCATTGCTAGACCATGGGCTATCCACAATAAACATAGCAGTATTTGTGGATAGGAGATTAAATAGCGGTGCAATAGTAGATGCCATAAGGGTTGTATCTGAGGTGAAATCTGCGTCACTTTATAGTTTCACAGGCGGCATGATACATGGCACCACTTCAGATGCTATTGCAATAATCTCTAATGTTTCAGGTAGAGAGGAAAGCTTTGCAGGACCAATAACGCCAGTGGGCAAATCTATGGCAATGGCGGTATTTGAAGCGCTATCACATGCTAGGTTATGATTTATGTTAACCTTTGGAAGTTATCAGATAATGCTATTCTTCGTCAATTACCCATGACTGAAGGGCTTGCCCCTTCCCAGGACTGGCACAGTTTCTTACAGTCTATGGGCATCAGAGCTATAACGTATAAGCCAAGGACTCTTCTGGTGTTAATCTAGAACCAGTTATGATTGATTTGGTTCTGCAACGCCAGAGTTTTGACGACTGGACTGACCTTTCGGTCAGAGTTAACGATCTGGCCACAGTTCAGGCAATGAAAAATAAGACCTTTTCTGTTTTCTTATAAGTGTAACCGCATTTTGAGTATTTATCTGTATATCTTAGCTTGTAGCTCAACTTGACACTTATGTCAACTATTT
>JARVJW010000076.1 GCA_029775955.1 Nitrososphaeria archaeon
GCACATTGCTGTCGTAGCCAATCCAAATACTAGTAAAGTCCTAAAACTTGGAGGCGGAGCACATACATAAGAAATACAAGAACATGAGAAGAAAGCTTCAGAAGAAAGGTAAATACAGGAAGGTCAAAGAAATAAAGAACAGGGAGAGAAACATTGAAAGGGATTTGAACCACAAGGTATCAAAGAAAATAGTAGAGGAAGCGAAACAGAACGGGAATTAAGCTTGAATACCTGCAGGGGATAAGAAATACAAAATCTAGCAGAAGTTTCAGGTATTCCTTGAATAGCTGGTCATTCTATCAGCTTGAACAAATGATAGAAGCCAGACTACTTGGAATACCCGTTGTTGATCCATATCACACTTCACAGGAATGTTCAAGGTGTGGGCAGATAGGCAACCGCTCAGGGCAGTGCCAATGTGGGCACGTTGACCACGCTGATGCAAACGCTTCATTCAACATAGCGTTGCGTCCACCTTTAATTGGAAGTTAATTGCATGTAGATGCATGCAAGGGGAGCACTGATACCCCCAAAGAGGCAACTCCAAGAATGATGGAGACCTTAGAACTCTTTAGGGCGGAGAGTATGTCAGCAGTAGTCTAAATAAAAATAATTATATGCTTATATAACACACTTGCAAGTTTCTTGCCAATTGATAAGCGGAAGCCTCTGTCCTTTAGTCAGAGGTTAGTGAGGAAAAGTTCAGATGCTACAATAAGGAATATATGTCTAATGGAAGTAGAGAATGGGTTCTGAATTAAGTATAAATATGTATGAAATCCATACTCAGTTCATGAGCCTCATCGCTTTTATCCTCCTCTGGGTTCATCGGAGAACTCATCGAGCTTGGCTCCTTTCGGGGGGAACCCATGACTCCCCACAAAGGAATTTGTTCCATATTGTTTTGGCCGCATTTTCCTGTCTATCGATTATAAGCCCCCAATATGGACATTTAAATGTGCTTGCCCCACTTTATTATAATACCCACATCTGGAGCAGGTTTTTGATGTACCATAAGCATCAACTGTTTTATATCCATTCCATGCAGACTTTGTCTCCATAAGCGATTATCACTTTAGATATTCTTCTATATTTACCAATATTTAAACTTATCTACATTAAACTGTAATCTACGGCATTCCCGAATTTGCGCCTAGGGAAAGTGTTGCGGTGAACTCAAAAGGAAGTTGCCACTCGATAGTGAGGAGCCTCACCAGGAGTTGGAGGATGCCAGAAATAAACAAGTATTTCAATTGCCAGCCGCATAGCCATATACCTGTAGTGAGCCCGGCTTTACGCTGGGGTTTATCAAGATAACCCTTTTTTTTACAGCAGGCAGCTTTCCCCTGAGTTTTATCTTGTCCTGGTCCACATCACCCATTACTTTCATTCCGCAACATATTGCATGTAATTCCCTTGCCTCGGGCGCCCATTTGAACTTTTCATAAAATACAAGTTCATCAGTTAACGGCAAATCTGGGTAGACCAACCCATATGTGCCAGAGAGCTCATTTAGGCCAGCATTCCTTATAGCCAGCCCAACCCTGACCCCTGGACCCACTGAAAGCTGGTCCTCATCCAGGACCTGGATGCTCTTTACCTCTATTTCAGCATTGGAGGGCAATGCCTTAAGCCTGTCATGAACGCGGATTTCAGTTCCAGAAAATCCAAGCATAACTGTGCCAACCCCCTTGACGTTAAATATCCTGTCAATAAATGTAACGCCATTACTTTCTTGCTTTAGGTCAAACTCCTTAAAATCTGACAACATCTTTGAGATTTTCATTGAATTGAACATTTTTCTGAACATATCAGGATCCTGGGAGACTACAATTCCACTTATCCCGGAAGCTTCTGCTAGAAGGGCGAGTTCGGCTTCAGCCTTGCCCACTTCACTTGCAAACAGGTAAAAGGAGGATGAAACTGAGATATCCCTTGCCACATCAAGCACACTTGTGGGGGCAGGAACAAGCACTGACCTTAAATTATCGCCAAATTTTCTGTAAAATATTTCATTTTCAACGCGCTTGCCTAACATTGAGGCGTACTTTTCCGATATGCGAGGATCTGCAGACATCACAGTTGAAATTGACCCAGTTAACACATTAAAATCTAGTTCCCCTGTTTTTAAAAGTGTTTCCATTGATGATGACTGCAAAATGCTTTTTAGATCATGCATGCAAAGCATGACATTGAACAGGACTGTAATGATTTCAGTGGCTTTAGGCGCAGTTGCTTCAATTGCAATATATGCTATGCCCCATGACGTTGGTGGCGCTTCATTTTTGAAAGAACTTATATACATAATTCCTGTATGGACAGCATATGAGGTTTCAGCTGGGGGGCCTGCAATGATTTTTGCCCTGATGGCGCTTGAAAGCGCTTCACTCCCTATTCCCAGCGAAGTTATACTTCCACTTTCAGGGTTCCTCATAGCGCAGGGCAAAATGGATCTTGTTCCAGTATTTGTATCATCCCTTGTGGGGTCAATGGTCGGGTCTCTTGCAGATTATTACATTGGGTACATAATCGGGATAGAGGCTATATATAAAAAATCATGGATAAGCTCTAAATCACTTATGATGACAACTTCCTGGTTCAACAGATATGGAGCATGGGCAGTGACGTTCAGCAGGATGCTTGCAGGAGCAAGGACTCTCATCTCATTTCCTGCTGGCGCGTTTAAAATGGAAATAAAGAGATTTTCGCTTTATACCTTTGTGGGATCTGCGCTATGGAGCGGAGTTCTCATTTATCTGGGCATGATTCTTGGCTCTCACTGGTCATATGTTGAAGGTGTTCTGAATAATACCGTAGTTCCCATAGGCGTTGGTTTTATCGTTGCGTTAGCGTTTTACCTAATTTTCAGCTTGATTCAATCCAAATGACACGTCACTTTTCCCTCCAATGCATAAATTTTTTTGCCAGAAGAAAATAAACTGCAGTTTCAGCTATAAGTATTGCTGCCATTGGCATCTGCAATGGTTGCAGCCCCATCACCCCCTGCATCAGCACCGAAGCTGGCGTGGCTGGTGATATAGCAAGAAGGTATATGGCATATTTGGGCAGGTAACTGTAAGGGTAAAATATTGGAGGAATTATTGTCAAAACTATTGAAAGTATAGACGTTATTCCCCAGACGTTGCGTATATGTGACAGAAAGCCGGCTATGATAAACGAGATCGAGGTTGTGGCAACTATCATGCAAATCAGTACAAAAAGCAGCGCGAGTGATGAAAACGGATCAAATATCCTGTAGACATATCCAATTACAGCATAAATGAAAAGGCCAGGCAAGGAAAAAACAAGGTAACTTAACATTATGCCAATCATGTAATCAGTTGAAGATATGGCTGTAGCTACAAACAGGTCCTGTATCTTAAGTTCAAGCCTGAAAAATGCTGCATCACCTGCGCTTGACAGGGCGTTTGAGGAGATCATTGAAATAAATCCGCCAACAACAGCATAGGGCAGGAGGGCTCCCCTGCTCAGCATATAAACCAAAAAAAACATGGTGAGGGGCAGGCTGAGTGAAGCGATAATGTAGGAGGGTCCCCTAGTTATAGTTGAGAACCCATAATACCAACCCATGGCAAGTATGTACCTAAGATTCAATTTGAACACCATATCGCACAAACAGGTCTTCCAGCGTTACTTGCTTCACAGAATATCCCTTCCTTACGTATGCGCTTGCACTATCTGTATCTACATAAGAAATATACGTGTTGCCTATCCTTGTCCAGCCACTCACCGGTTGGGTTGATTCAACCCTGATTTTACCATCAAAATCCATGAGGAGTTCATTGATCGTCCCCTTCTTTATGATCATGCCATTATCTATGAACACTATATCGTCTGAGAGCGCCATGGCTTCTTCCATGTAGTGCGTCGTTAAAAGAACCTCTGAGCTTAGTTCCTTTATTGATGACCAAACTTCCAGCCTTGAAACTGGGTCAAGGCCGGTTGTTGGTTCATCAAGGAAAACAGTTTCTGCGCCTGAAGCTATCGCCATTGCCACAAACAGCTTTCTCTTCATTCCACCTGAAAGGGTATCCGTTGGACTGTTTCTGAATTCCCAGAGCTCCAGTTTTTTTAAAGCGTATTGAGAAGCTTCAGTGGCCCCCTGGAAAGACATTCCCCTTGCCGCGAGGTAGATTTTGAGGTGCTCAAATGGAGTGAGCAGTCCGATGGGCCTTCCCTCTTGAGGTATACTGACAAGGTTTTTCCTAATTCTGTCCTGTTCATGTAATATATCCATGCCGTTGATCGTTGCAGAACCCGATGTGGGAATGAGCTGGGTTGATAATATGCGCATGAGGGTTGTCTTTCCGGCACCATTCCTCCCTATTATTGACGTTACCCTGCCTTTAAATGATGCTGATATACCTCTTAATGCGACTTGCCCGTTTTTGTACACTTTCTCCAGCTCTTGCAGCTCTATCATGCACTACCTATCTAGTGCAAATAAAAAATGTTTGCTATGTCGATTTTTTATAATATACGTTTATAAGTTACCTATTTTAATTAATTGTAAATTACAATGAACTATGATTCTTTTGAAAGTGTGGGGGAGTTGTTTGACTATATTACTGCTTTTTCTGAAGTAATAAGGGTTGGGGTTTATGACAGCAGGCTAGCGCGGAGTCTTTCTGAGGCACTTTCAAATGCTGGCATAAAGCTTAGCGAAAGGAACATGAGGACGATTTACTCAAACTGCCGCAAAAAGTACTTAAAAATAATGAGGGGGGAGGATGTGAGCCTAAATACGGAAAAGGATTCTGGAATCCTAGAGTTCTTCCTCCTCTCTTACCTTACGCTGATTGATACTTTTTTAGTGGAAAACCGCATTAAACAGTTAGATTGCTGATAGCAGTGCCTGGGCAAATTCTTTCATTTCTAGTTTATCTTCCATATGTATGCTGTCAAAAATGATAGGCATTATGCCTACCCTTTTAATTGAATCGGCGAGGCTAACATCGCTCCTGTCAATTACTATTTTATCTATAAATCCACTGTAAAGCATTGCAATGCCGTAGGGGTTTGGCTCGAACCCAAGGTCACTCATCATTTTACTTGCAGGCCCCTTAAATGCAATATTGCCCCTGAGTGGGGAAATGGCTATCCTTGGGCCTTTGAAGCTTCTAACAGCTTCCCTTATTCCTCTTACAGAGAGCATAGGGTAAATGCTTGCAAGCGGGTTGCTTGGTGCAATTACAATCGCATCCGATTTGTTAATTGCATTAAGAGCTTCAAGGGATGCAACTGAATTTTCAGACCCTTTAAAAGATATGCTTTCTAACCTACCGCCAACCCTCTTGATAAAGTACTCTTCAAATGTAAGCTCGTTGCCACCAATGCCCACGATCGTGGTTAACCTGTCATTGCTTGGAGGATAAATTTTTACATCAACCCCGCTTAGGCGAGTAATTTCCATGAACACTTCAGAAAGTGCTTTGCCTTGCTTAAGGAGGAATGAGCGCAGCACGTGAATAGCAAGATCTCTGTCTCCCAGAGCTATATATGGCTTTGAAGAATACCTATCAAGCCAGTTAAAGAAGTTAAATGTATCATTTTTGATTCCCCAGTTCCGGTCAAAATCAAATACTTCCATGAGCGAGTAAAGCACCGAATCAAAATCAGGTGACATATAAAGTCCAAGCACTTCTTCGTCGTCAGCAGTGTTCACTATGACATCAAAATCTACGCCAGCGCTCTTGAAGCCATGAACCATCTTTGCGCCAGCAGTGCCCCCGCACATAAGAGTGATTTTCATAAATAAATAAAAATAGAGCGCAGATATAAGCGCTGCTTTTATGAAGGCTTTGGGAAACGACGCTAGTGGGTCAGCTAATTCAGTCAGTATAACAGGCCTAACCGTTGGCAGCTACTTCATAGTTGGATCTATCCTTTTGTACCTATGAGAGCATATTATAAATTTATCTATTTAGTTCTGCAAGGTGTGTGTCCTGATAATATTATACCCAGCATTCACATACCGTGAAACTTACAGATAATGGCATAATAAAATAGAAGATGAGCAACCGTGGTATAGCAACAATACAGTAGGCCATAGGCGTAATTAGGCTAATATCAAAAAAGCAGTTTTTATTATAAAATTGATATAATTTAATGCTTATATTTGAAACAGTTTTAATTATATTTTTTTCTGCAAAAATTTTATCGTTAATAATTGTGCCTAATATCTAGTAATATTTCTGTAGTAAAACAGTTGTGAATACAAGCATTGCGCCTAAATTGGGCAATCAGGGCAAGCCTACCAAAGGCCAGTTATAAAGCACTGATGAGCTGATAGTGGTCAAATATGAAATGCATTGTACTTGGAGGAAAGGAACAAAGGGTTTCTTTTCCACGATGCATCAGGTGTTAACGATACTGCAACAGAGAAAAAAAATATGCTTTGTTGCATTAATTGTACCAGATGATCAAACTTATTTGATATTACTATTTTAACGCCACAAATTTACATTGGCAGATAGGGATTGGAAAGAATATAATGAAAAGCTTGTCAAC
>JARVJW010000021.1:0-4567 GCA_029775955.1 Nitrososphaeria archaeon
GTCGTTCTGTATGTGCGCTATGTTAGAAATGCTCTGTGTGTCAGTCCTTTTCAGCGCAGGCCTACTAGCATTCACCGTCGCAAACGTGGAATCTATCGTGGAGAAGTTCAGGTCCTGCGCCACGAAGCTGTTGCCTAGGGTCCTTTTCCGATATGGTGAAGGTTATGCACATAAAATTGTCAGTCAGCAAGAGCTCTGAAGCTTTGCCCTTGCTGTACGCCAGGAAGTGCTTGTTCTCAGTGTTTATTGAGACGTAAGCGTAATGCCCGGGCTGGAGCGTTACTTTGTCACCTTGAACAGCTCGCCGTCAATCCTCATTTTAAGCTTCTTCACAACAGGTATCCTCAGCTCGCCATAATGGTTCTTCTTGTATTATCAGGCAACGGCAGAAACGGAGCCTAGGTGGTGAATCGCATAATCGTAGTTTGACACGAACCACGGCTTGACCGCCTTTCTCAATGCAATTGGCGAAGGTATCCTATTGCAATATGTATAGCCATTTCATAGGCGACTTCAATAGCATACCTTATCGCGTTCTGCATGTCCGTGGGGTACTTCCTCTTGTGGCTCGTAGCGCCCGACAATTGTCCCCCTGGATTTCCATGGATGGCTCATGGCTTTATTGCCTTCAGTATTTCCTTTATCTTCATATATATTATAGCTCCTTATAAAGGTCATCGTGGCTGTTTCTAAAACCCAATTATCCTCATGTTTGCCAGGCCAGACGCTATGTCCGTCATAAATCGTGTCATAGCTCTTCAGCCCGTTCCTGAATTCCTCCCCATCACACGGAACGTAATCCTTGATTGAGAAGATATGCTCCACAATTATCCTGTCCTTCGCTAGCCGCCTGTCAGCCCCTCACAATTTTTCCCCTTAAAAGGAATCCATGAGTTAACTCATGTATGTCCTTCTTTATGCTAACCCACCGAGGGTAACCTCAGGGGGGGGGGGGGAGCTTGGGGCGGCTCTTTTTGAGTATGTCAATGCCCTCTCGTATGCTTTGTTTTGTGAATTATCAGGTCGCCCCAGCTCACGATCATCTGTGTCTTCACAGTGTGGTCATTGCCGGAACGGTGGCTCTTCCTTTTATTTATAGATTTTATTTGGCCTCTGTATCTTATGCTCGGTTGCATCAGCAAGAGTGTAAACCGGGAAATACTTTTTATCTCCTCAATGCCGTTTATCCTTTGTGTAACAGCATATGCCTTCTTAAGGATTGGCATCACTTCCTTGGCCAGAAGCTGCGTTTACCCTTGAGGATATTGCTCTGGTTCAGCCCGAACATGAGTCCAACAAGTGCTGAAATTATGTAGAGCCTGTAATACACTAGCAGCCTGTCCCAGAGGTTGAGTTAGAATGGGTGCCATGCCCCAACCAATCCGTTCTTCCTTGGTCCCTTTGACAGCCCACCACCTAATTTATAATTTTAAAGTGCAGGCATAAGAAACAGTATGGCATCGTGGATCTAGTGGATACAGCTCATATAGCTTTGGAGCCAGCAACTATCCATCACCTAATTTATGTTCCCATGACACGGTTAACGCACAATTGAGTAGCATTCATTTTTTGAAGTAAAGTTAATAAACCATTATTTATAGGGGATAAAAATGGGGATGGAGTTCCCCTAAACCGCCTGTAAAACATGGGCTGATAACTCCTGGAATAGGATAAGGTGGTTAATTGATGATATTTAATTCAATATTATGGTTAAAGGAGGATAGCCAATTAGGGAACCAAACGATTAAAGAGCCAGATTTTTACCATGACCTAAATCTTGATCAGATGATAAGTGAGATATCTAAAAACGAAGAGGATTTAAGGCGGATCTTTTATATTTTATTAAAAACAAAAGAGGAAATAATTTATAGGCAAGATGTTTTCAAAGATATAGAAAATGAAGAAATCCTTGAAGTCATCAAAACTTTCTCCAGCCACATTGAACAGATAGTTCAAGTAATCTTACATATTGAAGACCTGTATGATTATCAAAAAGAAGGAAAATTTATTGAAGAAGTGATGAATTATTGCAATGCGATTACTGACCTGGCAGCAGGGCTCCATAGGGGTCCCCTAGCATCCGCCGGGTTGTTGAGTTTTACGGATTACCTTGATATGTACCTAAAAACGCCTGAATTTATAGGCCTTAAATCAACTGCCGAAAAAATATATTCAGATTTATCTTCAATCAAGTTTATTATGAAAATACAGAGTGGCCGAATAACGGTAAAAAAATACAATGGTGAAGCAGATTACACCGAAGAAGTTATATCTGCATTCGGTAAAATTTCGGGTCATTTAAGCAAAGGCGAACAACAGGTGTTTAACAGTTATAACCATATAGATGCCGCTGTTCTGCGGCTTTTATCAAAGATTTACAAAAAGGAGTTTGATGAATTAAAACAATTTTATCAGTCACATATAAATTTTATTGATCCTATAATACATAAATTTTATACTGAGGTTAGATTTTATTTATCATTTTTGAATTACATTTCTCCATTAAAAGTAAACGGATTTGATTTTTGCATACCAGAAATAAGTGTAACTGGTAAAAATATATATGGTAAAGATATATTTGACCTAGTTCTTGCAAAAAAGCTGTTAAAGGAAGGTAGAGAAACAGTCGTCAATGATTTTAATGTTGGCGGTGCTGAAAGGATCATTGTAGTGACCGGTCCAAATTCAGGGGGGAAGACTACGTTTGCCAGGGCATTCGCGCAAATGCATATTTTGGCACTATTAGGGTTGCCTGTGCCTGGAAAGGCAGCTAGGCTATTACTATTTGATAATATGTTTGTGTACTTTGAAAATGTTGAAAAGGTTGAAAACTTAAAGGGTAAACTTGAAGATGACCTTATAAGAGTTAAGCAAATATTAGATAATTCCACAGAAAGAAGCATTATAATAGTAAATGAATTGCTGAGTTCAACTTCAACATACGATGCAAAATTAATAGGCCAAGCAATATTAAAAATGGTATACGCAAAAAGGGCGTTCTGTGTTTATGTAACATTTATAGATGAGTTTGCTGATATGAAAGGAATCATTAGCATGGTGGCACAGGTGAATCTGAATGACCCAAGTTTAAGAACATTTAAAATAATAGTGCAAAAACCAAATAGCAAGGCGTATGCAAACGCCCTCGCTGAGAAGTATGGATTAACATATGACTTAGTGCTCAGGGGGATCAAACAATGAAGGTCTATCTCATGTATGATGATAGAAACTTTAACCCAGATCAGAAGTTGCCTCTTAATGCAGATGACTTGATAAATGACCTGGGGTTAAAGGCGCTGTTGCAAGCAATGGCTGACAACGATAATTTTATAATGGATATTTCAAAAAAGGCGCTAATTCTTGGTGTTGATGATGAAGAAACAGTCACTTATAGGCAGGAAGCCCTGACAGACGCCATTTCTAACATTGGCGTTATTGAGCAAATGTATAAGATAGTCACAAATGTAGCCATTGAATCTCACAATAAATTTTACTTTGTTACAAAACCTTATCCGACTTTCATGATTTATGCATCTATTTCTATTATCGAAGTTTTCCTAAACGCCTTAAATAAAATAAGATCCATAACTGGGCCTGATATTGGTGGCTTTAAATCAGAAGGGTTCAGGTCGCTTTTTAAAACATTATTTGATGAGTTAAACTATTCATATATTGAATCGATTAAAGAATATATTAAAACCCTCGGGTTTGATAATGACATAACGGTCAGATGCGAACTTGGCAAAGGAAATACTGAAGGCAATAAAGTCATGAACCATTTATGGAAATTCAAAAGAGGGCAATTGTCGGGACTATAAGCCACAAGAGGAAGTACCTCACGGACGTGCAGAACGCAATAAGGTATGCTATTGAAGTTGCCTTGAAATGGCTATACGTTATTACAATAGGATGCCTTCGCCAATTATATTGAGGTTAAGCCATGGTTCGCGTCAAACTACGATTATGCGATTCACAACCTCAACCCCGTTTCCGCCGTTGCCTGATAATATAAGAAGAACCATCATGGCTAGCTGAGGATACTTGATGTAAAGAAGCTTGAAATGAGGATTGATAGCGAGCTGTTCAAGGTGGCAAAGCAACGCTTCAGCCCGGGCATTACGCTTGCGTCCCAATAAACATTGAAAACAAACACTAGTACAGTAAAAGCTTCAGAGACATAATTTTGTGTGTGTTAAACATATCGGAAAGGACCCTAGCTTCGTGGCGCATGACTTTTCCGCTATAGATTCCACGTTTGCTGAGTAACGGCAAGCCTGTGCTGAAAGCAACAGACATAGCACACATACAGAACGACTCCAGGAGGAGGAAGAGCCTACTGAAGCACAATAAAGAGAAGTACAGGAAACTAAGCAGTACATGCAGGCAGAAGAGACACTTCAATGATGCCTTACTACTGTGAGGGAAAACTCAGGCTTATCATTTGTCTTTTAAGACCTAGCGGAATAAATGGAAACAACAGGAAGTTCAGGACAAAGTTGAACAAGTGGCCATACAGGCTTTACCAAAAGATGATTGAATACAAGTCTTCATTCAAGACCGTTAACGT
>JARVJW010000021.1:4577-6430 GCA_029775955.1 Nitrososphaeria archaeon
TGAACCCAAGAGTAACTTCGGAGTGTCCTGTCTGTGGTGATAACTTGGGGATATCGAAATACAAAACATGTAACATTGACCAATAGGCTGGCTTGCCATAACCCTGCGGCTACCGTTAGTGCGGATGGCCTTCTTTGAAGGATGAATACCTGTACACCAGCCACGAGCCTAAGGTGGCCGGAGCTGGCTTGAAGGTCAACGCTCCGAATGATGGTTATAAGAAATTATAATCTTTCAGAAACAGTTGAGCATAATATTGGGTATAACATCTAATGGAGAATCATAAGCTGCCTGGAAAACTGAAAGTGTAGGAGGCAATAGCCCTTAAGCGCAATCAAATTTTTTTATCAATTTAACAAATCTATTTGGCACTAGCAATATATGATCATTACGATATTTCCTAATGTGACTTTATGATAGACGCTATATTGGCTGACAGTCAATGGAAAGCATGGTCTTCGCGACTGTATACATGACGAATCTGAGCTGCTAATGGGCACGAATGAGTAAATGCAGTCTGATACAAGCTAGGAGGTGTATGTTGGTGTAGATATGGGAAAGACACAAAGCTGCATCATGGACCATCATGGATACATAATAACTGAATTCAGTTCCGAAGGGATGGCATATCTTATCTATCTTCACCATTCATAGATGATAGCTATGGAATCAACAGGCCCATATTGGATGAACATATACGCTAATCTAGAGTATGTACACATACCTATTGTGCTGGCTCATCCCTTTAAGCGCATTTTTCAGAATAAAGAGTGACAAGGTTGACGCTAGCTAACCTTTTCAGGACTTATACCGGAAAGCTACATTCCAGAGAGATAAGGTAAGGCACACTATCAAGGCATTGAACAAGAACAGGGTGCAATTATAGATAAGAACGGTCTCAAGTTATTTGACCTCTTGAGAACGGAAGGAATTGTTGAAGGAAGTGATTAATTGGCTTTCCCCGTTGGGCATGACAATTACCTAGCTCACATAGCCTAGTTATGCAGATAGAGAGGGTTGATAGAGCGCCAAGGGCAACAAGGAAGATTCAGGTTTATGAGCCTAACTTAGATGTACACACAGCTCTTCCCACTAAGCAGATTCCAGAACTACAAGCTTATATTGTGAGCTTCTCCCTCTTTACATCAATCAGGCACGGTTCATTACAATGGTCACATAACAAAGTGGGGCTCCAGAATGCCCGACAATTGTTGAATTTGCAATATAAAATCAAGGCATAAGTCTTTCTATGAGAGAATCAAGGGAAGGAAATCAAAAAGGCCATAATAGCGGTGGCTAACAAGATAAAGCTGCCTGCAGGGGTTGCGTTAACCTCGGATATGAATGAATAAAGGAGGATTTTCCTGAGCTCAATCCCCAGATAAAGGTCAAGAAGCTCACAGGGGTTTACAACAGGCTGCTAGCGAAGGCCAGGATAATTGTGAAGCATACCTTCTAAATGATAAAGAGGATAATTGGTAAAGAGTTCAGGAACATGTTAAAGAACCACGGTGTAATGGCAGATATAGTATCGGGCTTGAGGATAATGGGCGCATAGGGAAGGAAGCACTGGTACATATCGATAGGATAATAATTGTGCCCAAGTTCAAATGTTATGCGTATAAATGCTTATTTCACTAACGACCAAGCCGTTTACTTGTTGAGTTATCAATAGAAAAAGAGGCAACGCAAGATTTAATATTAGCATTTTATCCAAAACAAGTGTTGAACACTGAGGAGTTGCAGCGCTTGGCTGAGTTAAAGACTCAGATCGAGACAAAACTTGAAGAGCTAAAGGACCAGGAGCACTTATATTCTGAGATACTATCATTAATCGATGAATTGTTAAAAAA
>JARVJW010000040.1 GCA_029775955.1 Nitrososphaeria archaeon
GAAATAATAGCCAAGGTGTTCACATATAATGTTGTGGAGGCGCAACGAGGTGCACGAGGATAAGCTGGACAAAGGGACACGTGCCTTAATTAATTTGTTCATTGGCCGAGAATAATCAATTTATGCAACAAAGCAGAAACTACGCAATATTTATATTTCTGCACTAACTAAATTTAGTTGAATTTAATTGTATTTAGGAGAACCTGAAATTCAAGCAAAGAGGAAAATACTTTCTGTACTGATGGAGGAGAGCAGGAAGTCCGTAGATGCTGTAAGGCAACTTTCTCAGATGATGTTTGATGAAGCAAGCAGGGATGAATCCCATGCCAAAATAGAGCAGATGCGCCTTGACATCAAGGGAAGCAGAAGAGCACTAACTCGGGGGCTGGCTGAGATGGGTTCAATGATAATGAATAAGGAGGACATAATGAGGGCCGCATATGAAATAGAGGAGCTTGTTGACCTGATTGACGGCACTGCCTTTAGGGTAAAGCAGGTTAGTTCCAAGGTTATTAGGAAAGCAGGTATTGAATCAGACATTACACAGCTTCTGGACAAACTTGTAGAAATTGTGATAAAGATGAACGAAATGGTAAGAGTGTTGCAAATGAATTCAGAAAAAGCATCAGAGCTTCTTCCAGCTGTTGAAACATCTGAAAATGAGATCGACCAGATATATAGGCAGATATTGCTTAATGTATTTGAAGGAGTAAGTGATATCAAGTTTCTGATACTCATAAAGGATATACTTGAAAGGCTTGACAGGATCGCCGATCTTTCCCTTTCAATAGCAGACAACATAGTAATTGTATCTATAGGGCTATAACATGAAATATAGTGGCCAACTTCTTGACCGCTCAGTTATAATTTGGGATATAGGCGAAGCTAATGAAATTTATAAGAATGGCTTCTATGGCAAGCCATTAGGAGTCATTAAGCCAAGAGGGCAGTTTGATTCACCATTAATCATGGATTTTATAGAAAGCATGTATCTGGTAGAAAGGGAAATGATTGACATATATAATGGCGAAAAACTTGTAAAAGCTGAAGAGCTTTGGGAAATATTTGAGTCAAAGTATGACCGATTTGTAGATAAATATTCAGTTTACAGGGCGCTGAGAAATATGGGGTTAGTTGTTATTCCAGGCATGAAATTTGGGGGGGATTTTGCAGTTTACAGAAAGGGCCCAGGTCTGGAACACGCGCCATATATTGTTAACGTTGTAAAGGGGGGGCACCTGCTTGGCGCTTCAGAGTTAGTGCTTGCGGGAAGGCTTGCAAGAAGTGTAAGAAAGAGATTTATAATAGCAGTTCCAGGAAAGCAGCCTACGCTTTTGGGATTTGATTGGTGGAAACCCTGACCAGTACTTATTAAGCACCTCCACTATAGTTAAAGTATGGAAAATGATAAAATTAGGACAAAACTCCTTGCTACACTGGGGCCTGCTACTTCATCATATGAAATAATAAGATTTATGATGCAAGAAGGAGCTGACGCATTCAGGATAAATTTTTCCCACGGCAGTCACGACGAAGCTGAACAGCTTATAAGTTTAACCAGAAGAGCTGAAGTTGATGTAGGAGTTTCGGTGCCTATAATTGCTGACCTGCAGGGGCCAACGGTGAGACTGGATGACTTAAAGCAGTTTGATGTAGTAAAGGGCAAGAAGTACGAGATATCAGAAGGAGGAGAAATACCGCTCAAATCAGATACATTTTATAGGTTGGTAGAAGTGGGTGATACTGTAATAATAGATGGCGGCAAGCTCTGGGCAAAGGTCGAAAGCAAGAACGGTAATTCTGTTTTTATATCATTTATCGTGGAGGGCACACTTGGTTCAAAGAAAACTGTAGCAATTCAGGGTAAAGAATACCCCCTTAGCTCTCCAACAGAAAAGGACATTAATGACCTGGAATTTGCCGCTGAAGCTGGAATGGATGGCATTGCAATGTCATTTGTGAAAACTCCTGAAGATATAGAAAAGCTCAGGGCGAAAATAGCAGCGCTTGGCAGCAACATGTTCATTGTGGCTAAAATTGAGACAATATCAGCAGTAAATAACATAACCGGTATAATTGGTGCAACTGACTATGTTCTAGTTGCTAGGGGTGACCTGGGATCTCACTTCCCAATGGTTAAGATACCTGAGCTTGAAAGGAACATAATAAGGCAATCCTTGAATTATGGCAAGCCTGCTATAGTTGCTACTCAGCTGCTTGATTCGATGATAAGCAACCCAATTCCAACTAGGGCCGAGATAACAGATGTTTTTATGGCAGTGAGCATGGGAGCAGATGCATTAATGGTAAGTGGCGAAACAGCGGTTGGTAGGTATCCAATTGAAGTCATCAAGTGGCTCAGAGATATAGCAAAAGAGGGTGAAGCGTACTCTAGGGCCAGACCAAAGGTGGAAGGGCTTGATGTTTACGATAAGTTTGCTGAAGGTGTGGCAAACTTGGGTGAACTCATAGGGGGAAAGCTTGTAGCCATGACTAGTACCGGAAAAACGCCACAAAGGCTAGCCAGGTTCAGGCCAAAATGTGACATAATAGCAGTGTGCAATGACTTACATGTAGCTAAGAAAATAAAACTGACCTGGGGGGTCAAGCCGGTTATAATGCAACAGGAAAAGAGCGAACAGGCCATTATTGATAAGCTGAAATCCATATCGCTTATTGCCCCAGGGAATAAAATTGTGATGACCCGCAGCCTCAAGCAGGGGGTTACGGATGCAATAAGAATAATTGAGGTTTAGGCAAATAAACTTTAAAGGTAGCATTAAGCACATAGTCACGCTTGAGGATTATAGGGGTAGATGAAGCCGGAAGGGGTAGCGTGTTTGGGCCATTGATAATTGCTGGGGTTTCAATAGATAACTCTATTGACCTAAAAGCGCTTGGCGTAAAGGATTCAAAGAAATTAACACCAAAAAAAAGGGAGAGCATTTTTGCACAACTCAGGGAAATAAATGGGATTGAATTGATTGTGAAAGAACTAAAGCCTTCCCTTATTGATAAGTATGTATTTAACGGACAAAAGCATATGAAACTGAATTATCTTGAAGCAAAATTTATGTCTTTAATAATAAACTCACTACATGGGGAACTTGCAGTTGTGGATGCCGCAGACACCAGTGAAAGGTTATTTGCAAGTCAAATTCATTCTTTCCTCAAAAGGGATATAATGTTGATAAGTTCGCATCACGCTGATGACATTTATCCAGTCGTATCAGCTGCCAGCATTGTTGCAAAGGTGAATCGAGACAAAATGATAAGAAGCATTCAGGCAGTGTACGGAAAAATAGGTTCAGGCTATCCCTCTGACCCTCTCACAAGAAAATATCTCCAAGAAAATATGGATTCAATAGCAAAGATGCCATTTGTTCGCATGAGTTGGAAAACATTAAAAAGGGTCTTGGAACAAAACCAATTATGAGCTTAAAAGCAAGATATATATGGAATAATGGGGAATTTATTCCATGGGATGATGCAAAGGTTCATGTGATGACAAATGCACTTCATTATGGAACAGGTGTATTTGAAGGTATAAGGGGATATTTCGATAACAATCAACTTTATATCTTCAGACTAAAGGAACATGTTGCCAGGTTGCTGAATTCCGTAAAGATGTATGGCTTCGGCATAGATTACAGTGAAGAGGAACTTTCCAGGGCAATAATTGAGACGTTAAGAAAAAATGAATTCAGAGTTGATCTTTACATCAGGCCTCTAGCCATAAAAGGGGTTGGTCCCATAGGGCTCGACATAAGGAAGCTAAAAACGGAAGTCTTTATCATAGCAATGCCCTATGGCAAGTATTTTGAAAAGGAAGGTATAGAAGTCACAGTTTCGAGTTGGAAGAGGCTAAGCGGGCAAACTGTGCCTATCCTTGCAAAGGTTACGGGCCACTACGTAAACAGCGTTTTGGCCAAACTGGAAGCTCTAAATCGCGGCTTTGATGATGCCATACTGCTCAATGAACAGGGCAGAGTTTGTGAAGGGAGCGGTGAGAATATAATGGCCGTCAAGGATGACACAATAATCACACCGCCGCTTTCTGCTGGCATACTTGATGGTATAACAAGGAGGAGTCTGATGGAAATTGCGGGAGATGCTGGTTTCAGTATTGTAGAAAGGGATATGGAGCGCTCAGAACTTTATACTGTGAATGAACTTTTCTTTGTAGGCACTGCTGCTGAAATAACACCTATATTCAAAGTGGATGGCAGAGTTGTAGGAAGTGGCGATATAGGGCCAGTTACGTTAAAGCTAAAAAAGCTGTTCACTGATGTTGTGAAAGGAAGGATTGATAAATACAAAAAGTGGTTGAAGCCAGTATGGTGAGGGTGAGTTTCCAGGGGGAACTAGGGGCATATAGCGAGGAAGCATCAATCAATTTTTTCGGAAATACTGTTGACCTATACCCGCTTCCCTATCTTACAGATGTTTTTAAGAGCGTTGAAAATGGGCTAGCAGAATTTGCAGTGGTGCCTATTGAAAACACGCTTGAGGGCAGTGTAAATGAAACATATGACCTTCTTATAGGGGCAAGTGTTAAAATAATAGGGGAGGAAGTGCTGAGGGTAAAGCATTGTTTTATGGCTAACTTCGGTGTTAAAATTGGTGATGTAAAAGAGGTATGGTCTCACCCACAAGCGCTTTCCCAGTGCAGAAAATTCATAGAGAGTAAGAGGTTGAAGCCAGTTCCATATTATGACACAGCAGGAAGTGCAAAAGCCATAGCTGAAGGGAAAGTCATGAACGCAGGCGCAATTGCAAGTTGCAGGGCAGCTAAGCACTATGGTTTGAACGTTCTTGCTGAGGAAATTGAGGATTCGCCAAACAACTATACAAGGTTCATAATTATAGGTAACAGCGTACCTAAAATTAGCGAAAGAGAAAAGACATCAATTATATTTTCAGTAAGGCATGTTCCAGGTGCGCTTTATCGTGCTCTTAAGGCATTTGCTGACAATGGAGTGAACCTGACAAAGATTGAGAGCAGACCTACAAAGGAAAAGCCATGGGAATATTTTTTCTTTGTTGATTTTATGGGGCAATATGATGAAAAGGATGTCAAGAATGCGCTTGATAAGTTAAAAAAAGAAGCATTGTTCATAAAGGTGCTTGGGTCATATCCTGCAGTGAGTGATAATTGATTTCATATTATGAACAGCTTGCTAAGATGGGAAATTATTTGGCATCACTAGGGTACGTTGAGGGAAGGGAAGGAAATCTCAGTGCAAGAGCAGATGAGGGAATTATTGTGAAGTCAACAAACGTATTCATGCAACACGCTACACCTGTTGATTATTCATTGATAAGCATGGAAGGCAAGCTCATTAACGGAAAGGAGCCTTCATCAGAGTATAGGATGCATTTGGAGGTCTACAGGAGGTCTAAAGATGTAAATTTCATTGTTCATACTCACCCAATAAATACCCTCGTTTATGCAGATTTTACGGACAAGATAATTGCAACCCTTACAGAATCAAGGTTGTATTTTAGTTCATTTGTGCCAGTTCTCCCAGTTATTGAGCCAGGAACTCAGGACTTGGCAAATGCAGTGGCTTCTTCGATTGCAGATGGTCATCAGGGAATTGTGTTAAGGAAACATGGACTTGTGACGGTAGGTACAACTCTTGATGTTGCAGTAATGAGGACAATTGCAATTGAAAAGGAATCTAAAATTGAAATTCTAAAGAGAATGATAATCAAGTGAAAGTGGTACCTCTTGGTTTTTGCTCCAAATAGGCTAAATGCCAACCATTAACCGTTTCTGAAAGGTTATAATTTCTTATAACCATCATTCGGAGCGTTGACCTTCAAGCCCGCTCCGGCCACTTTAGGCTCATGGCCGGTGCACAGGTATTCATCCTTCAAAGCAATCTGCACTAACGGTAAACGGGTAGCCGCAGAGGCGCAGGGTTATGGTCAGCCTGTCGTAGTCCACGCCACAGGTTTCGCATTTCGATATCCTCAAGTAATCACCACAGACAGGACACTCTGAAGTCCCTCTTGGATTCACGTAAACGTATGGAGATTTGGATTTAATCATCTTCTAGTAAGCCTTTCATTTGTTCAACTTTCCCCTGAACTCCCTGTTGTTTCCACTAGTCCTTATTCCGTTCAAGTCTCCAAAGACAAACGATGCGCCTGGGTTTTCCTTTACTATCTCCGTAGTTAGCTTTTGCAAGGCATCATTTACGTACTTCTGCCTGCCTCTGGCCTAGCGCAGTTTCCTGTACTTCTTTTGCCTATTGTGCTTCTGCAGGCTCTTCCTCCTCCTGAAGTCGTTCTGTATGTGCGCTATGTCAGAAATGCTCTGTGTGTCAGTTCCTTTTAGCGCAGGCCTATCAGCATTCACCGTCACAAACGTGGAATCTATAGCGGAAAAGTCCTGCGCCACGAA
>JARVJW010000154.1 GCA_029775955.1 Nitrososphaeria archaeon
GTTCTCTTCGTTAAAGAGAATGCTAGGAGAGTACGTATCATCAGTGCTTGATGCAGGAATATTCAATGAAATAATAGCCAAGGTGTTCACATATAATGTTGTGGAGGCGCATCGCGGTGGCACGAGGCTCGGGTAAGCTGGACAAAGGGACACGTGCCTTAATTAATTTGTTCATTGGCCGGGAATAATCAATTAATGCAACAAAGCACATTCCAAGAGCTTGCACAACCTCTGCATCGGTATCAATGTATGAGTCCGGGACTATTCTGGTGTTAACCTAGAACCAATTACAGTTGAATAAGTTCCGCAACAACCCTTCCTCAGGCAATGATTAAGCTAATATAAACAGCGTAAAATTACTCCTCTGCAAAGCGGTGAGCTTATAGCTCATTGGCAAAGATATAGTGGCAGATGATTATGCTTCCATTAGCATGCTAAAACCATATTCTTTATATGAAAGCAGTTCATGTGATAGGAGAAACTCCGAACAGGTGGACTACAGAAAAAAGTAAAAAATATGAGTTACATCAGTTGAGCAGTTAACCCATAAAAGGAGGCTCAGAGCTCAAGATCCACTTCATGCTTAAATCAGCCAAACCCCATTCTCATCATAGCCAGCTTTACCTACCGTGTAGCCATTTACAACTTTTACGTTTCTTTTTCTGCTATCCTGAACCAGTAAGAATATTTTCCTTTCCTTTATGGTGAGCTGTGCATTAGTGTATTGACCCTTATATTTATCAATCAACGGTGAGTTGGCAGCTGGAAAGACCAACTTTCCCTTTACAGTTGTTAAGGAGGCTGTAAGGGAGTCAGAGTAAAACTTTCTATTATTATACCTTATTGTATATGAAGACCTGCTGATTGGCTTGCTCAGTTCCGTCTGCTTCAATGATTCAGATGCTGTATCTCTAGCCATCTGTAACAGAGCCGATGGAAGTGCGGGGATTGCTTTTTCTACATGTTTGTATGTTCCCCTGTCCAGCTTGTTATATGTCTTCTTTTTAAAGCCAAGAACCATCTGGAATGCTTCCCTGAATTGCATTCCTATTTACAGGAGGGATTGGTCATAGGGAAGCTTAATGGTCTTGAACATTGATTAATATATTATATTGTAGTTTATAAACCTTGGTCTAGCTTTCATCCATAAATGGCGTGAGTTTTCCCGCTCATTGTTGATAAAAAGCTTCATAAAAAAAGCTGAAAACATTAGTTCTGAGATGAGTTATTAATTATTTAATAATCTTTTGCTCTGAATCAGTGCTTCCGAAAGTATAGCATTTCTTTTAAAACAATTTATTTAGGGCCTCATTAGCTTATGCGTTTTAAGTATGAACAAGCCAATGAGGTCCAACAGGAAAAGCACAAGGAAGTTATCCTCTAAAGCCTTGAATCAGAATTTTGTCATACCATTCCAAATATTCAACCGAGAGCATAATAAGATCAGTCAACAATACAACCTTAACTGACTTAAAAGCACAACATTGATATTTCATCTCCTGATTCCCCGCAGGCTTGGATTATGCTGTAAGAGCATTAACAGACAAAAGCATTATGTTAAAGATGATAATTATAGACTGCACAGAGACATGGCAAGATCGACAGAGATGTTACTAGGGGTAAGAGTAGCGCTGACAATGCTACGATAAGTGTTGTTGGCAAGGCTTACGCTTTTCCAGTTACCAGGCTCAATGTGTAATTGCTTAAGAATTAACCAAGGCCCTCGATGCTCCTCATGGGCAGGGCGTTCTTCACCATTGAGGGTTGCTGGAAGGATCAAATACATGTATGGTGAGCTGCTTGCTGTAATTGATTACACCATGGAGGTAGGCTTGGTAATAGCAAAGTGGAACTGTAAGAATGATGGCAGGCCTGAGGACAGATATACGGCATTTGCTACAAAATTTTGATAGCGCTGAACAGATGATAAGTGCAATCCCTGAGGAGTACAGGTGGGGCATAGAGACTTCATGTATGTAAGATGGGTTTGAGGCCATCAAGCAGAAATTTTGATGTAGGGGTTGTTTACTTCATGCTGGCAGTAATCTTGTACAATGCTTGTAACAAGGGAGAAATCACAGTATGAAATAGCATATGAATTCGGACGCACCGTTGAAAGGCTATAAGGGAAGGGACTGGTGCACCTAAATGGTAGTGTATGATGAAGTTTAGCGGGAGCTAAATGGGGTTAGAAACAGCCACGATGATCTTTATAAGTAGCTATAATATATATGAAGATAAAGGAAATACTGAAGGTGATAAAATCATGAGCCATCCATGGAAATCCAGGGGGGATAAGAGGACAATTGTCGGGCACTATGAGCCACAGGAGGAAGTAATGAAGTACCTCACGGACATGCAGAACGCGATAAGGTATACTATTGAAGTTGCCTATGAAATGGCTATACGCGATTACAATAGGATACCTTCGCCAATTACATTGAGGTCAAGCCGTGGTTCGTGTCAAACTACGATTATGCGATTCACCACCTCAACCCCGTTTCTGCCGTTGCCTGATAATATAAGAAGAACCGTCATGGCTAGCTGAGGATACCTGATGTGAAGAAGCTTGAAATGAGGATTGACGGCGAGCTGTTCAAGGCAACAAAGTAACGCTCCAGCCCGGGCATTACGCTTACGTCCCAATAAACACTGAGAACAAGCACTTCCTGGCGTACAGCAAGGGCAAAGCTTCAGAGCTCTTGCTGACTGACAATTTTGTGTGCATAACTTTCACCATATAGGAAAGGACCCTAGCTTCGTGGCGCAGGACTTCACGATAGATTCCACGTTTGCTGGGTGATGGCAGGCTACGATGAAAGGAACTGACACAGCGCACATACAGAACGACTCAGGGAGGAAGAGCCTACTGAAGCACAATAAAGAGAAGTACAGGAAACTGCGCCAGGCCAGAGGTAGGCAGAAGAACCGCGTCAATGATGCCTTGCTACTGTGAAGGAAAACCCAGGCGCATCATTTGTCTTAGACTAGTGGAAACAACAGGAAGTTCAGGACAAAGTTGAACAAATGAAAGGCTTTACCAGAAGATGATTGAATACAAGTCCTCATCAAAGACCGTTTATGTGAACCCAAGAGGAACTTCAGAGTGTCCTGCAAGTGGTGATAACTTGGGGGATATCGAAATGCGAAACCTGTGGTGTGGACTACGACAGGCTGGCCTCACTTGCCATAACCCTGCGTGGCCTGCGGCTACCCGTTTACCGTGAGTGCGGATGGCCTTCTTTGAAGGATGAATACCTGTGCACCGGCCATGAGCCTAAAGTGGCCGGAGCGGGCTTTACTGAGAAGGTCAACGCTCCGAATGATGGTTATAAGAAATTATAACCTTTCAGAAACGGTAAAATTCAAGTTGATTTTTCTAATTAGACAGCTTATCTAGTTAAATGTGAAACATTACTTGCAGAAGTAGATATATTTATAAGATGCTCACATGGGTACTGTGAAGAATGTGGGATTTCCAGCTAGCTTTGTTAAAAACAAGGACCTACCGCTTTTAGTTGTGGTGTCATCTTCTGCTAATTGGAATAAAGCTTCTGTCTTCAGGTCCCGTATAGACTGCCCTTGGCCTAATTAACCTGTGCTGCTCTTCTACATATTCTATAAAGTGCCCCATCCACCCTGTAACCCTAGACAGTGCAAAAATCGCTGTATAAATGTTATTTTTCAATGGGAATCCCAGTGACATATATGTAATTCCAGAGAAGAAATCGGTATTTGGGTATATCCCTTTACTTGCCATGTTTTTTATGCCCAATTCTTCTACTTTTAAAGCTATTTTATACATTTTTTCAGCTTCACGATTGTTTTTTATCAGGTCTACTGCCATTGACTTGAATATCTTCGCCCTTGGATCATAAGTCTTGTAAACCCTGTGGCCAAAACCCATAAGGCGGCTTTTCCCAGTAACTATGTTTTGATTGAACCACTCTTCTGCCTTTGCAGGATCGCCTATCTGTGCAAACTGGGAAATTGCTGCTTCTGCTGCCCCACCGTGCAGAGGACCCTTCAAAGCTGCTAACGCACCTACAATACCGGAATACATGTCAGCAAGAGTAGAAACCACAACAAGACCGGCGGTAGTGGAGGCTGGCACTTCGTGGTCCATGTAAAGGATGAGCGCAGTGTTGATGGCGTCAATTTCCTGCTGTGATGGTTTTTTGCCAAAAGCGGCTTTAAGAAAACTCTCAGCATAACTGCTGCTAGGCTCCGGTTCCAGAGGCTTCATGCCGGATATGTGGCGGTACGCTGCCGCCGTTATTGTTGCCATGTTCCCTATTACTTTTGCTGCTACATCTCTGTCAGCCTGCTTGTCCCACTTGAATTTCTCCGTTGCTGCAAGGGCTGCAAATGCGTTCATCTGCAGCGCGACCGCATCCGACTCATAAGGAAGGTTCGTTATTGCATCTATTACATATTTTGGCACAGAATATCCATCATGGATCTTTCCCTGAAAATCAGCAAGCTGCCTTTTATTGGGGAGCTCACCGTGTAGAAACAGGTACTGCACTTCTTCAACCAGTGCCTTGCCTTTTATTATGTCTTCAATCTTGTAACCCCCGTATTTTAGAATGCCCTTTTCTCCATCTATGGAGGTCAGCTTTGTCCATTTTAAATTTATATCCTCTAACCCCTTGCTAATTTGTTCCATATGTTCCTTCACCATACTTATGTGTCATACTACAATCAAATTTTTTGGCCGTTTGATATAAAATAAAAAAGCTCATCATGCCATATATAACATATTATTATATAACTATTTTCCATAATACAACAAACAACTTCAAGGTAATGATTTGGATCATTTTAGAAAAACGTCTAAATTTGATTTTTCGAATAAATACTAAGGGCTTAACTGGTTCCCTTTATTGTCCTCTCAATGTCATCCGCAAGGTCTGCAGCTGAATCTCTAAAAGAGGGGGGGTCTGGTTCTTCCCCTGCAATTTCCTCTATAGCCCGCCTGTAATCAGTGCCCATATTCATGTATACAACCCTGTATCCTTTCCTTCCCATAAAAATTGCGGCGTTTGATTCCTGTTCAAAATCGTTGAATGGAACGTTTATTATTGCCCTTTTTTTCATAACGGAGATTTCTATTAGAGTGCCATACCCCGCCATACAGACCACAACAGACGCATTGGCCATTGCAGGTAATGGGTCAAACCACCTTTCGCTTCCTTGCGGGCTCTGAAATACTGATGAAGCGCCCAACTGCAACTTGATTTTTTCAGCAATGTCCATTGCGGCCTTTGTTCCACCCATCGTTATGAGAGCGTAATTTTTATCGCCAACTTCAGGGTACTTTCCTTCATGTGTGTATAATTGCCCAAAATACCTGAAGTTTTTTGAAGTTGGGCGGATTAGCCCTACATAGTAATTCACTGCGTTCCTAGCCATCGCGCTGTTGTACCAGCCGTTCAACCTTTTAATGAGGAAGTTCCCCACTGAGCCAAATTTTCCGGAGAAGCCTTCAAAATCTGTTATAAAGAATGTCTTGGAATTTCCACTAAACTCCCACCCTTCATCACTTATGATCGCATCATAATCTTCTGACTTTATCTCACTCATCTTCTTTCTATTATGAGAATATGCTCTATATAGGCCGGTCAGGTTTTTTACGCTAGGCGCAAGCCTGCCTGCCTTGAAGAATTTTTCGAACTGATCACCAAGGCTCTTTAGTTCGTTTGACATAGGGTGCAGGTTTTCCCCCCTGGACTTTAGGTAATCCAGTGCAACGCCTGATGATATCCATGTCAAACTGTGACCTCGCTTTTTAAGTTCTAAAGCAAGCCTGTAATCTCTTGTTACATGCCCGAGCCCAACGCTAGAAGATATGTAAAGTATTTTCATAGGTATTTTTTAATATCCTTTAAAAAAAGCATTTTGGATGTTTTACAGCACGACAGCTTTAACTGAGCGGGAAGTCCCCTTGGATGAAAGCTGGTAAAGGCTTTATCCAGTGAACTACCCCTCGCTATAGCAAGGGGCTTCCAGCATAGGCTGGTTATGGGCTGGTTCACAGGCAGCCCCGGCTAAGGGCATGTAGCCCAAAGCCCTCTCAAATTTTTTAGCCATGTTGATGGCTCCGTTTAGGTCGGCGTTATAT
>JARVJW010000205.1 GCA_029775955.1 Nitrososphaeria archaeon
GAGTGTCCTGTCTGTGGTGATAAGCTGACTGCTTGATATCGAAATGCGAAACCTGTAACATTGACCAATAGGCTGGCCTCACTTGCCATAACCCTGCGGCTACCGTGAGTGCGGATTGCTTTGAAGGATTAATGCCTGTGCACCGGCTACGAGCCTAAAGTGGCCGGAGCGGGCTTGAAGGTCAACGCTCCGAATGATGGTTATAATAAATTATAACCTTTCAGAAACGGCTTCCGTTCTCCTTCACTGTGTGCCTCACATGCCCCTATTTGTAATCCTGCCTTTCCACTCGTTTGCCATTTTCTTGTGGTATTACCCTAATTCTAGCTTTTTCAAAACTTAACTTAAACTCAACACCATTATTAAATTTGTCCAAAAACACGGCAAGCGCTGCTACTTCTGAATGCGGTTGGTTCCCTATTGCAATATTATAGTCAGCTAGCCTATATACTTCTCCAGGAACCTTTTCGCTGCCAATTACGACCATTATTTTTTCCAGCATGTGTATTTTATCCATAACTTCAGGCAACGGCATTCCATACATTGTTAAGTGTATTACTTTACCTCCCTCATTTTTCCATTTTTTTATCTCGCTTTTCCAGCTGTTAGTAAATCTAGCAGTAAAGCCCCCGCCCCAGTTTTTTGTTACATCAACAATAGAATTTATTAAGTTCTCATCTTTTTCTCCATATATTATTATGCAATCAGCTCCAAAAGCCCTTCCTACTAATCCGCAGTGCGTCGTTATCCTTTTGTCCCGGTATAGCCTGTGCCCTATTCTAAGTATTGCTATTTTCTTCATTATTTTCACTGCCCAGTTTCTTTAATTCAATCAGGGTTTTAGAATAATAAAGAATGGATTTTGAGACGAATAGATCGCTTTCTTTACTTGCTAACAGATCCTTTATTTTTGCAATAATCTGCTGCTGTATTACAGCTATGTCATTGCCTTTTTGTGATAATTCAATTTGTGTTATACTTGTGATATTATCGCATTTTGGGCAAAATGTTTTACCCTTATATTTAACCAAAAGCCCCCCACATTTGGGGCAGGGTTCAGCTAGAAGCGTTCCACCCTTCCGCATTATTTCTGCAATCAATTTGCTTGTGTTTTTTTCCATACAGTATAATTTAAATTTCCAATATAAAAGCAACTCTTTGAGCATAAAAAGCCGCAATATCGTGAGGATGATAACCCTTAAGTTTGAATGAAAGCAATGCTGCCCTGCCCTCACTGGGGCCAATATATTCAAGGCCGTCAATTTTTGTCAGTTCTTCCATCAGTGCTTTTCCCAATTTTTTTTCATATGATTCTATATCATTCATGCCTATTTTTTCCAGGTATTTAGTGGCCTCTCCAAATCCTATTGCTCCTGCAAAATTTGGTGTTCCTGGCTCAAATTTCAAGGGCACGTCATTCCATTCCTGACCTTCTGCGTGAACTTCTGTTACCATCTCTCCCCCTCTAAATGGCGGCTCCAGATCTTCTAGTAGTCTTTTATTCCCATATACTAGCGAACAACAACAGACCCCCAATAACATTAAGTTTGTGGATGTATGTTTGATCATGAATCATCGCTTTGGCGCAGCGTATACTTACCAATTTATATTTTTTTTACCCAGAAATCTTAGTGCATCTATTAATCCTTCGGCATATGCGGCTTGCATCAATGCTGTTTCTTCCTCCTTCTTGGCTAAAAATTCACCGGCGTCATTTAAGTACAGTTTAGAATTTCTAATAAGATCGCCTGTTTCATTGTCTACTGTTAAGCTGTCAATTGCCTTTGTTGTTTTATAGATTATCTGTTCTGTTCGTTGTCTGAGCAGCGTTTTTACGCTGTTACCAGAAGGGTCTCCTGTTGCTACGCTACGCAAACTTTCTTCTTCTGTAAAATGGAGTTCTGATGGAACGACAATTACAAATATTTTATGATTATATTCTATTTGTTTCAGATCTTTTATTTTTCCCGCTATTATTTCTTGCCCTTCCTTTCCTAAATCTCCTGCAACGATTAATCTTGTATTGGGCCCAAACACGCCTTCTTTATAATAACTTTCTACACTAATAAGTAAATCAAGCGATTCCTTTAAAGTTAAGTCATTATCGCTAGAATAAACTATTAATATAGAATGCCTTCCTATCTCTAAAGACCTTTTAACATTCCTATATATATATTGCGTTGAAGATTTTTCATCACCCAACAGTGTACCTATAAAACCAATTTTATATATGTGTAAACCGGTTTCCCCTAAAAGCACATTTAGAAAACTGGATGCATATATAGATTTTACTGCTACTGCCCTTTTTATGGCCTCAATTTTTAATGCCTGATGCGTTGTAGCTATAAATGGGTCACCGTAAATGTAAATGCAAACATCCTGATTTTTTGCGTCGTTTATTATTTTATTAAAATCCTCCAGTATTGACCTGCTTGCCGGCTGCACGCCCAACTGCTTTTTTAACTCACCAACCAATTTTGAATCAATTTTAGTTGAATAATTATCAAGATATTTTATGGCACACCTATCTGAAAGCTTTATGCCTTCCCACGGAATTGTATATGGAGGGTTCAACCCTAACCCTATAAAATATATCATAAATTTTGAACCAAATTTGATACTTAAAACTATTTGGTAATAAAAATTACTTGTTTATCTATTCCATAACTATCATTGAAAGTGTTGATCGCACCTTTTCTAGCCTTCTGACCTTCCACGTTATAACTTCTTTTACTTGTTCCATCGTTTCAGCTTCCACCTTAGCAATTATGTCATAAACGCCATACACGAGGTATGCTTCGTTAACTCCACTAATGTTTTTCAGTTCCTTCAATACATCGTTCTCTGACCCCATATCCGCATTTATTAATATATATGCAGTTGCCATAACTATTTTATATATTTTTTTTATTATAAGCTTTGCGCTATGATCAAAGAAATAGGCGAAAAAATAAGTCGTACAAACGTACTTCCTATCGACTTGTATATAAAAATTATTGATGAAGAGATTATTGAAATGGCAAGGCTTTTTAATTTTAAAACGCTAGTGTGCCACTGCGCTGGCAGACAAACAGTTGTTCCCCCCACAATAACAGTCCTCAGATATAAATACGATCCAGAAAAAAACATCAAGGGACCGTTAGTAAAAATAAATTCTGAAAATTTAGAAGCCTTAACCGATTATGTTAAGAATCATCCTAATAAAACGCAGGCAATAATACTTAATTTTAATGAATTCAGGGAAGGACGTATTGACTACTTCGCTTTAAGCTATAAATTGCCCTTTTTTCAAAAGCATAACATCCCCATAGTTTTTGGTTCTGGCGCAAGCAACGCAAGCCATGTTGTACCAGCAGTTACTTTGCGAGCTGCAGTTAAATATTTAACTCCGAAAAGAGATCCAGATAACAGCAAAACATACAAAAAGTTTTATAAAAATCTAATGGCCATTCTGGTGCAAGGTAAATATTTTGAACCCTACTAAAAGGTACATCAAAGTTGAGTTGCCAGAATCAGGTCTAAAAAAGGAAGAAATAGACGCGTCATTAAAAAGAGCTATTTTTGAACTTGGTGGATACGCTTTGATTTCTAAAATACAGTACCGGTTGATAAAAATAAGAGGAAAATATGCCGTAATAAGATTTAAATTATATGAGGTTGATCCTTCACTAATATTTTTAATAGTGCCTTTAGCCAAGGTCAGGAATTCTTGGTTGATTCCACTTGCCTGTTCTGGAGCTCTGGACAATATCAAATTGGAGAAAGATTGATTGTGTATTTCTATCCGAAAAGCTCAATAATACTACAAAAACTAGAGTGCTAATGGTTTATCTTTATGTTATTAAATTAGATGAGGATGATCCTAAAAAATGCACAGCAATTAGATTAAGGCGTTTTAACTTTGTTAAATTTATTAGGCATCCTATAGGAATAATATTGACTCCTTTTTCAGACGTAGTATTAAAGCAAACTTCCTATGATTATACTATTGCACAATTAAAAGGAATAACAGCAGTAGATGCCAGCTGGAATAAATCGTATAGCTGGAGGAATCAATTCTTAAACAAAGGGTCACGACGACTACCTTTTTTAATTGCCGCAAATCCCATAAACTTTGCCAAGCCTGGAAAACTTTCCACGGTAGAAGCATTAGCAGCTTCTCTCTATATACTGGGTTTTACAGATGACGCTATTAAAATATTACTAAAGTTCAAGTGGGGCGAGCAATTTATAAAATTAAATAAAAGAGCACTAGAAGCATATAGATTCACTGATGATATTTTAGCTGAGGAATCTTACGTTATTAATAATTATAGTGAAGTCTTTAAAATTAACTAGTTTCTGTGTGAGAAAGTTGGCGGAGGAACGTTTCCCCCTCTTTGGACAAATTTTGCTGACGAGACGGTAGGTACATTCATTACTATGGCTTTTCCAAATAATCCTCCTAATTCTACTATATCCCCAGGTCTGGTTCCTGGTATAGGCAGTACTCTAACACCAGTGGTTTTGTTTGTATATACTCCAATGGCGATCTCATCCATCATAATTGCTGCCAAAGTTTGCCAGCTTATGTCTCCTGGCACGGCAACCATATCCAAGCCGGTAGAACAAACCGATGTCAAGGCTTCAAGCAATTGGATGTTTATGTTGCCGCTTCTAGATGCCCTGATCATCCCTAAATCTTCGCTTACTGGTATAAATGAGCCACTGTATCCACCAGCTACTGATGCGCCCATTAAGCCGCCCTTTTTTATAGCATCAGTCAAAATTGCCAAAGCGGCTATGGACCCGGCTCCACCCATCTTTTCTATTCCAATATTTTCTATTATTTCTGCTATGCTTTCCCCTTCCTGTGGTGCAGGAGCAAGTGAAAGATCTACGCTTCCCATCTTTACCATTCCTCCCATTTCTCTCACTATCTCATTACCTACGAGTTGACCTACACGGGAAATTTTAAACGATGCTTTTTTTATATTTTCGGCCAACTCATTAATGGTCAGGTTGTTTCCCTTCCTTATGATTGATTGAACTACACCTGGGCCACTTATTGCTACATTAATACTTGATTCACCCTCTCCCAAGCCATAAAAGCCGGCCGCCATGAAAGGAATATCAGTTGGAGCATTTGACAGCGCTACAAATCTAGCATTTCCTACACCGCCAGTTAAAATTGATGTTTCTTTTACCGCTTTTGCAGCCATATTTATGGCATCTACGTTTATGCCAACAGTTGTTTTTCCTACCTCTAAGGAGGAACATACATGTGTTGCTGTTGATAATACTTTTGGTATGCTTTTAATAAGGGCATGACTACCATGAGAAATTCCCCTTGCAACCAAGGCTGTATACCCTCCAACTAAATCTATACCAGATTCTTTGCATGCACTGTCCAATGTAAGTGCAATTTCCAATCCCGCGCTTTCTGCTTTTTCAGAAAAAGGTTCAAGTAATAGAGCAATTGGGGAAACTGTAAGCCTTTTGTTTATTATTGGGATGCTAAATTTTTTCTCAATATATGAAGCTGTCTTTATAAAATTGGGGGCATATCCTAAAATTTTGTGTTTTATACATTCGGTTGTTTCCTTTATATTGCTAGAAGCACACCCCAATATATTTATGCCCAAGGTAACTGACCTTATGTTTAGTTTTTGTTCTGAAATAATTTCTATTGTCTCTAAAACTTCATCTATTCCTATCTTACTCAACTATCTAATAGGAAATCTGCATCTTTATAAATATTGTAAACGTTTACCATTTTGAAGTTATTTAACAAGATATATTTTTATCGACTCGAGTGTTTTTATCCGATTGTTTCACAACCCTTGTATGACAGGAGCCAGCGCCCCCAATGATGCGGACTACAGGTGGCGCTACGCAGAACTCGAAGGGCGGCTTGTCAAGCTCGAGACGGAGACAAAGATGAGGGAGGAGCTCCTTGCCTTCAAGGCGACGGTGACCGCCGTAGTCGCCAGGGGCATAGATGCCAAACACGGAGAGGAAGCGCTGCAGGAAATCTGGGAGGAGGAACGGGCAAAGCCACCAGCAGGAGGAGGCCGGTGAAGGTGAACGAAACGGTGG